>NZ_JBFJMY010000040.1:0-17607 GCF_041633695.1 Hydrogenophaga sp. | reverse complement strand
TGCTGTGGCTGCAGCACCACTGCGGTATCTACCGCTCGCAAGACGGCGGGCAGCACTGGTTGCCGCTGGACGCACCCGACCCGTCCGGGTTTGGTTTTGCCGTGGCCTGCGATCCTGTGGACCCCAGGCGCGCTTGGTTTGTGCCGGCGCAGGCCGATGCGCAGCGCTTCCCGGTCGATGGAAAAATGGTGGTCACCCGCACGGACGACGCCGGCGCGAGCTTTCGGATTCTGGATGCCGGCCTGCCCGCCAGCCACGCCTACCACCTGGTGTACCGGCACTGTTTGGAGGTGGCACCAGACGGGCAGACGCTGGCCATGGCCTCCACCACCGGTGGCCTCTGGATCGGTGTGGATGGGGGCGAACACTGGCACTGCGTGTCGCGCGATCTGCCGCCGGTGGCCGCACTGGGTTGGGTTGCGTAGGCGCTTGAGCCTCGGCGCACCCGCTCAGTAGTGGGGCGGCAATTCGTCGCGCAAGTTGCGTTGCACTGCGGGGCTGGCCGTATCACCTTGTTGGCGCAACTGGCCCAGCTCGCGCAGCAGCCGGTCGATCTGTTCTTGCTGCCGCGTCACCAACTGGTTCAAGGTGTCCAGCAGGTCTTCGGCGTAACTGGCCTTGATCTCGAGCTCGGTCAGGCGCTGCTCGGTATCGGTGGGCAAAGAGGTGTGGGTGCTCATGCCGCTATTGGACACGACTGGAGCACCCGCACCATCACCAGTTCACTTCGCGGTCGGGCGTGGCGCTGATGCGGTGCACCGTCAGGTCGGCGCCGTCGTACTCTTCTTCTTGGCTGAGGCGCAGGCCGACCGTGGCTTTGAGCACGCCATAGACGACGATACCGCCGAACAACGCCCAGGCCACGCCCATGGCAGTGCCCATCAATTGCGCCATGAGGTTCACGCCGCCCAGACCACCCAGGGCCTGGGTGCCAAAAATACCGGCGGCCACGCCGCCCCAGGTGCCGCACAGGCCGTGCAGCGGCCACACGCCCAAGACGTCGTCGATCTTCCAGCGGTTTTGCGTCAAGGTGAACATCACCACGAACAGGCCACCAGCCACGGCGCCCACCACCAGCGCACCCAGCGGATGCATCAGGTCAGAACCGGCGCAGACCGCCACCAAGCCCGCCAGCGGCCCGTTGTGCACAAAGCCGGGGTCGTTCTTGCCCGCCACCAGCGCGGCCAGCGTGCCGCCCACCATGGCCATGAGCGAATTCACCGCCACCAGGCCCGAAATCTTGTCGATGGTCTGGGCGCTCATCACGTTGAAGCCGAACCAGCCGACGCACAAAATCCAGGCGCCCAAGGCGAGAAATGGAATGTTGGATGGCGGGTGGGCCGAAATGGCGCCGTCTTTCTTGTAGCGGTTGGCGCGTGCGCCCAGCAGCAGCACAGCGGGCAGGGCGATCCAGCCGCCCACCGCGTGCACCACCACCGAGCCGGCAAAGTCGTGAAAGGCGGCGCCCGTGGTGGCTTCGATCCAGGCCTGCACGCCGAAATGGCCGTTCCAGGCCACGCCTTCAAACACCGGGTACACCACACCGACAACGACCGCCGTGGCAATCAGCTGCGGCCAGAAGCGGGCGCGTTCGGCAATGCCGCCCGAAATGATGGCGGGAATGGCTGCGGCGAACGTGAGCAAGAAGAAGAACTTCACCAGCTCGTAGCCGTTCTTGGCCGCCAGCTGTTCGGCACCCACAAAAAAGTTGGTGCCATAGGCCACGCTGTAGCCGATCATGAAATACACGATGGTGGAGACCGAAAAGTCCACCAGGATCTTGACCAGAGCGTTCACCTGGTTTTTCTTGCGCACGGTGCCCAGTTCCAGAAAGGCAAAACCCGCGTGCATAGCCAGCACCATGATGCCGCCGAGCAAAATGAAAAGGGCATCTGTGCCCTGTTTTAGTGCATCCATGTTCTTTGTTGGGGATTGATGGTGGTTGTTGGTGCAAAAAATCCGAGGATTTTGATGAGCCGCAAAGGCAAGCAATAAATGCACCAATTGAGTACGTCTTCGAGTGGTGTGCGCTTGATGATGGGGCTTTTTGCCTATTCTTGGTGCGAATTAGGCTCATCCGAGACCTTGCTCCTCCTTGCACGGAAGGGTGACCGCCTGGAAAGCCGTGTGCATGCCTTTCTTTTTGGGGGTGGCGCCAAACCGGGATGGCGCTGGGTTAATCTTGGCAAAAAGTCGACATCTGCGCTGCCAGAGCCGCGCGTGCCGACCAGAACCGTGACTTGGAAGAACGATTTGAGCACCATAAAAACAGCACGAACGCAATGGTGGCTGGCATTGACGGCCCATTTTTTGTTGGCTGCGTCGGCCATGGCGCAAACCAATACGGTTGCGGTCACCGCGCTCACAGACGCGTCTTGTGTGGGCACACGGGCCGGATCCACCCGCAGCTGCACCTCCAACGACTTCGACACCATCGTTTCGTTTGAGCAGGAGTCGGCCGGTGCGCTGAGCAAGTGTGTGTATGGGGAAAGCCTGACGCTCAATATCCGGGCGACGGTGGCCAGCAAAAACCCGGATCGCTACGACGTGGGTGTATTTTTTGGCCAGACCGGCAATTCCCCGCGCATCAACGACGCGAGCCAGCTGTGTTCCATCGGCATGGTGGCGCCCACCACCATCATCGCGCCGCAAACCTTCCCACCGCCGTCCACGCCGACGATTTTTCCGTTTTTTGACTCCGATCTGGATGCCTGCGGCGACTTTCGGGGCAAGAGCTTTGGCGCCGCCGACGGCTACCAGTCGGGCGTGGCGACCATGGTGGTGAGGGGCGTGAAGGTGGCTTGCATGCCGGCTACCGGCAGCAACGTGGTGGGTGTGCCTTACACCGTGGTTTTTGACAACGTCTCGGCGGGCTCCTGCACCACGGGCAACATCACGGCGGGCACCAACGCCAAATGCAGCTCCAACGATGCTTCCACCATCATTGGCCTGGAAACCAACGGCTATGTGCGCGTGACCAAGCAGACCTTGCCCAGTTCCGCCACCGAGACCTTTGCCTTCACGGCCAGCGCATCGTCGACACCGTCGGTGGCTGGCGACACGCCGTCGACCACCAGTTTCAGCCTGGGCCACGCTCAGACCCAGCAGGTGACCGTGCCACTGCATTCGTCGGGTGGCACACGCACCTTGGTGATACAGGAAAGCTTGCTCGATCGTTGGGGGCCGGGCGCCGCCATCACCTGCACCACACCCGCCGGAGGCAGCGCCAGTTTCGTTACCGTGGATACGGCCAATCGGCGCATCACGGCCAACCTGAGCAACGCCAATGGTGCGGCCCATTGCACCATCAGCAACACCAAACAAACCCGGGTGAAGACCGACAAGGCCTTGCAGCCCAACACCGATGCGGGGCGCTTCAATCTGACGGCGGGCGGTGCAACGGTGACAAACCAGGGGCATGGCGGTACCACGGGCTGGCAAGCCGTGACGCCCGGCACGCCGGTGACCTATTCCGAAACCGGATTCGGCGGCACCCAAGTTGCCGGCTATGGGAACACGTATCGGTGCAGCAACGCCGATACGGGCGCGGTCTTGAGCACCGGCAGCGGTACCTCCACCAGCCTCACCTCTGCCGCGTACACCGATACGCTGTGCCTGTTCACCAACCGGGTTGAAGGTGGACTCAGTGTGACCAAGAGCAACAGCGCCTCGTCGCTGGTGAGCGGCGGCACCACCCAATACGCCATCACGGTGAACAATTCGGGGCCCAGCAACGCAGCAGGAGCGACGGTGTCCGACCCGGCAAGCGCCGGGCTTTCCTGTTATGCGGCCACCTGCCAGGCGGTGGTGGGGCCTCCCACCGCCACTTGTCCGGCTTCGGTCACGGTCGCGGCACTGCAGACGGGCCTGGTGATTCCCGATTTTCCAGCCAACTCCAGTCTGGTTTTCAACCTTTCCTGCAATGTGACCGCCAGCGGACAGCCGTGAAGTTCTCGGATACGCTGGTGTAGATGGCCGTGCTGTCAGGCGGTCACACATATCCCTCTTGCTGCGTCGACACCGCGTTTCAGCCGGAATTTTTTTCGCATGGACCCCCAGCTTCCCACCCGCCCACAGCAACGGCGGTTGCGCGAGATTTACCGTTCGGCCGGTTGGCCTTGCCACGACATGGTGGAGGTGGAGCTGCTCGCCGCCGGATGGGTGAGCCGGCGGGCCGACCCTGGCGGGCATGAAACCCTGCGCGTCACCGAAAGCGGCCTGCAAATCCTGGCCCAGGTGTTGGCGCGCAACCGGGCAGCGCGCTCACCCCATGAAATGCTGGTGGAGCAGGTGGCGCAAGCCATGGCACGCGCCGGACGCCTGACCTGGCGCGGCTTGGCCTTGCGCGCGCCGGTACCCACCGCACGGGCGGACCTCGAGGAGGCTGAAAGTCCATCGGTCGCCTGCGATCTGCTGGAGACAGGTGAGGGCCTTGTACGCAAACCTGCGGAGCCCGGCTCGGTCTGGTGCGTGGCTTGCCCCGATGTATTTTCGATCCGCCACAGTTCGGTTGAAGCCTATCTCGAACCCGTGGTGCACGAGATCAAGGTCAACCGGTCCGATCTTCTGAGCGACTTGAAAAAGCCGGCCAAGCGCGCAGCCTATCTGGCGATGGCCAGCGCCTGCTGGTATGTATTGGGGGAAGACGCCAAGGGTCGAGCCATTGGGCAGGTCGATGAAATTCCACCCGAATGTGGCGTGATGCTGGCGCAGGCAGGGCGGCTGATCGTGGCCCGAGAAGCGCCGCGCCGCGCCGTGGCGCATTTGCCCTTCCATGTCTGGATGGCGCTGGCCAAAGCCGGGCCAGCGCAGAGGGACGATGAGGGCTCGCAGGGAAACCTGTGACGCGCCGCACGCCGCGCCGCGTTTTCCGGTACCTGCTTGGTTCGTGCGCCCTGGTCTGCGACGCCGGGCGGCAGGCAGGCGCAGTCTGCGACCGGGTGGCATCCTGCGCCGATCTTGATACATATCAACTGTCGGAATATTTGACACATTCGGTTGAATATCCTTCTAAGTCATTGATTTGATTGGTTGGCACGGTTGCTGCTTTAATTGTTTCGAGAGATACATGTAGTAACTCATTTGAACAAAAGGTAGTCGATATGAACGGAATCAAAGCCCTCGTCGCCAGTGTTTCCTTGCTGGCCTCTGCGGCGGTGTTTGCCACGCCGCTGCCCATCAACGGCACGGGTCTGCAAGATGTCATCAATGGTCTGTACACCAGTGCAGGTACTTCGACGGCATTGGCACCCAATGTGATGGCCAATCAGGCTTCGGAAGTGGGACAGTTCCAGATCGAAGCTTCGGGCATGTCGGCCGCCACCCTGGTGATCGAACTGGCTGCGTTTGCCAACGACAACACCTTCGGCATTTACGACCTGAACAACCTGAACAACCGCATCGAGCTGTACAGCGGCGCGGCTTCTTCGTCGGCCAAGCGCGTCTTGACGGTGGACGGCTCGAACACCTTCACCGCGTTCCAGCTGTCGCCTGGCTTCTCCGTGCTGGGCAGCGTGATGTTCACCAGCAATGCGTTCGGCTACTACCTGGCCAACGCCGCTCAAAACACCATCTTTTATTCGCAGGCCGAACTGAATGGCGGCGACGACCATCTGGTGGCTTTCCAGGGTGATGGCGACAAGATCCAGCTGCCCGGCGGCGCGCCCGGCGTGTGGGGTTCGTCCAGCTACATCCTGGCTTGGGACGACATGCAGCTGTCGCTGTCGGACCGGGACTACAACGACTTCGTCGTGTACGTCGAGTCCGTGTCGGCAGTGCCAGAGCCAGGCACACTTGCCTTGCTGGGCCTGGGTCTCGCTGGCCTGGCTGCCGCGAGCCGACGCAAGCGCGGTTGAAAGAACACCGCATGGCATAAAAAAGGTGGCGCAAGCCACCTTTTTTGATGGGGCGGACCGATCGGATGAGCGAGTCGGCCATCACTCCATAGGTTCAACGGCGGTTCTTTGTTTGCGTGTGCGCAGCCTTTTTCTGCGGTTCCAGCGGATCATGAGCACCCACACAGCGCTGACCAGAAAGTAAACCAGCAAACCGCTGACGGTGGCCACGATCGCCAGGCCCACCATCAAGGGCTTGCCCACGGTGCTCAGGTGGCGCAGCGCCTGGACCGTACGGTCGTAGAAGCCATGCATTTCCTGGGGTTGGGTGTGCGCTTGCGTCAGCGTGCGCAAGGCTTCCTTTTCGGACACGGGTTGATCGCCCAGTACCTTCTTGCCCAGTTTGTAGGCGCCGTAATACACCGGTCCAAACGTCACTGGGTTGGTGACCAGCGTGCTGGCCACCGCCATGGGTAGATTCGCTCTGAGCACCACCGCAACGACGGCGGCCACCGGGATTTGTGCCACCGGAATCAGCAAACCAAAGAAAATCCCCAGCGCCACGCCCAGCGAAATGCCTTTGCGGCTGAAATGCCAGAGGCGGGGGTGGTGAAGTACCGGGCCCATCCAGTTGACCCAGCGGTTGTTGCGAAGGCTTTCCGGGTTGGGCAACAGCGTTTTGAGTTTGCGTTTCATTCAAATGGTGATCGGTGGGATGTCGCGGCGGGTGTGGCTTGGGAGTGGGTACGGCAGAGCGGCGACAATGGCGGCACCATGATGCAGTTGCAAGACATTCTTTTTTCCCAGGGATTTGGGACACGCCGTATATGTTACGGCTTGGTTCAGCAAGGGCTGGTGAAAATCGGCCCCGACCAGGTGGTTTGCACCGACCCATCGGCCGCTTTTGAGGAGACCGGCTTGGTGTTCTGGGTGCAGGGCGAACGCTGGCACTTCCACGCGCGCGCGTATCTGCTGCTGAACAAACCCGGCGGGTTTGAGTGCTCGCACAAGCCCGGCACTTACCCCAGCGTCTACACCTTGTTGCCCGGCCCGCTGCGCCAGCGTGGCGGTGGGGCAGCAGCGGGCGTGCAGGCCGTGGGGCGGCTGGATCAGGACACCACCGGGCTTTTGCTGCTGTCGGACGACGGCAAGTTCATCCACCGCCTGACCTCGCCGCGCCACCATGTGCCCAAGGTCTATGAAGCGCAGCTCAAGCATCCGCTCGACGATCAACAGCTGGCTCGCCTGCTGGAAGGCGTGGTGCTGGACGACGACCCCCGCCCGGTGCGGGCGCAGGCGTGCCGGGCGCTCGGATCGCACCAACTGGAGTTGACGCTCACCGAAGGCAAGTACCACCAGGTCAAACGCATGGTGGCGGCGGTCGGGAATCGGGTGGAAGGTTTGCACCGCTCGGCGATTGGCGGCTTGCTGTTGGCCGAAGATTTGCCGCCGGGTCGGTGGCGTTGGCTCACCGAGAACGAGATCGGCGAGCTGACGAAAAAAGTGGGGTCGACGAGCGCGGCAGCCTGAGTCCGCCGCTGGCCGAGGCGTTCAGAGCAGATCGCCCTTGCGGCTGTCGAGTGGGACCAGGAAGGAGTTTTCCTGCCATTGCGAGTTTTGCGAGTTGAAGTCGCTGCGCAAGTCGCCGACGTTGCTGCTGGGCCATCCCGACAAGGGATTGAAGTCGGTGTTGCGGCTGCTTCGCTGGCGCGTGAGCGCTGTGCGCAAATTGGCCTGGGCTGCGATGATGGCGCGCTCTTCCTGTTCCCGCTCCCGCATCGACTGGCTGGTCAGGGATTCGCCCAGGAATTCGCCCCGGATCTCGGCGACCGTGGGCAGGTTATTGGATCGCACCACCCAGTAGGGCAGGCCACACTGGGTCAGCAAGGAGTGCTTGAGCTGGCGTGTGCTGCGCGGCAGACCGGCGCTGCCGGGCACATCAAGACAGCCGATCACCCGACCGTCGGCCTTGCAAATGGTGAAGGTGCAGTACACGCCACCGAGCAAACGGTACCAGTGCATGCCTTGCTCGCGGTCGCGGGGCAAGGTGAACCGGGTCACCGGCAGTTTGATCATGACGTGGTGGTCGTAAAAGGTACGCGCCAGCCAGTGCCAGACTTTGGCCTCTTCGCTGTTGGCCAATGCCCTGCTGGTCAAAGGCCAGTGTTTGGGAATGCGGCGCTGTGCCCGTGCCAGCCGGGCGGCCCAATAGCGGTGCAGCATGGCACCCAGCCCCAGCAGGGCGGGTATCAATGCGGCCAATAGCCATGGGTTGTTCCAGTTGTTCACGCTCATCAAGGTATGCAGTAAATGTGTATCAAAGTGTAGCGACTTGATGCAGAAAAGGTGGAATCAGGGGATTCCGACAACGGACTTTGCGTGACGTTCTTGGGGTTTGTGCCTAGATTGACGGCCATTTCCGCCAATGTCGGGGTGAAAGAGCCGGGATTTCGCGGCATTTTGAAACAAAGCCCACATGGGGTACCAACATGGGCCCTGGGCAGGGCGGGTTGAAGAATGGGGCTGTTAGCCTGCAGATGGCGCCGCATGCGGCACGCTGTGCGTGGTGTCAGCGTGCCACGGGTTCCGCAGGGCCAGCACAAGGCATGGCGACGACGCTCCGATTTTGCCGTGCGAGAGGGGCTTGCACATCCTGCTTGCGAGGGAATCAGCGAACTTTGTTCAGAAGCTGCGCCACCGCATCGGTCAAGGCCTGGGGTTGATCCCGGTGCGGGCTGTGACCGCAGTCGGCAAGCTGCACCCGCTGAACGTGGGGCACGGCGTGTTCCAGCGCGTCCAACTGGGCCAGCGTGCCGTATTCGTCCGTCAACCCCTGTACCGCCAACAAGGGCGCCTGGATGGCTCGGCACTCGGCTTCGATATTGAAACGGCGGAACGCCTCGCTCAACCAGATATCGTTCCATTGCCAGAAGGCGTTGTCCACATCCGCATGGAAGCGCGACAGGCGACGACGCAGACCCGGCGGCGAGGAGGCGGGTGCCTCGGCGTCCGCCAGGTAGAGCGCCTTGGCCTGCGTGATGGCGCGGATCGCGATATCTTCCACAAACAGATGGGGCGCCATCACCACACAGGCGGCGACCGGAAAGCGGCTGGCGTGCAACAAGGCGATGCTCGCGCCATCGGAATGCCCGATCAGCACGGGATTGGCCACCCCGATCTGTTTCAACAAAGCCGGCAAAACCCGCCAGGCTTCCTGGTGCATGTAGTCGGGCCGGTGGCGGCCGCGGTGGCCGGACCAAGCCCCGTTCGTGTTTTCGGGCTCTGCACGCACGTCGGGAATCGGGTCGGACTGCCCATAGCCCCTTCGGGAGTACAACCAGCCCGCGCGCCCGGTGGCCGCGCAGAGCTCGCTGGGCCAGTGCCGGCCTTTTTGCTGCCACATCGCCACGCTGCCCAGCCCTTCGTGGAGAAAGACCAAGGGACTGTGTTCGCTTCGCCCTGGAATGTGGGAGAGCTCCAGCCGGACGCCGTCGATTTCGATCGGGTTCATGAAATGGGATCTTGTCTGCGCCGCAGAGGCGCGCTGTTGTGGTCGGGGTGATGATGGCGGATCGCCGCCGTCCGCGCCGGGCACAGGTAGGAAAACCTGTATTCTTGCGTGCATGAATCTGCTGTTCGATGCCTTTTGGCGCGCGCTGGTGTATTGCCTGCACCCGCGCGTGATTGCCTTGTCGTTCCTGCCCCTCATTCTGATGGTGATCGCCTCTTTTGGGCTGGGTTACTTTTTCTGGGAAGGTGCCGTGGCCTCCGTGACGGCCTGGCTCGAAACCTACGAATTGGTGCAAATGTTTTTGGGCTGGCTCGACGGGGCGGGCATGGGCGCCTTGCGCACCGTCTTTGGCCCTTTGCTGGTCCTGGTTCTCGCCACCCCAGTCATCGTCGTGCTCTGTCTGTTATTGGTGGCCATGTTCATGACGCCGGCGATGGTGGATCTGGTGGGGCAGCGCCGTTTTGCCGGGCTGGAAAAAAAGCGCGGCGGCTCCCTGGTGGTCAGCATCCTGTGGTCTTTGGGTTCCACCTTGTTGGCCGCGCTGGCGTTGCTGGTTTCCATGCCCTTGTGGCTGATTCCGCCGCTGGTCCTGGTGCTACCCCCCTTGATTTGGGGCTGGCTCACCTACCGCGTGTTTGCGTTTGACGCGCTGGCGCTGCATGCCAGTGGCGACGAGCGCAAGCGCATTTTGAAGCGCTACCGCGGCAGCCTTTTGCTGATGGGCATCATCACCGGCTACCTGGGCGCTGCTCCGACCTTGTTGTGGGCTTCGGGCGCCATGTTCATCGCGCTGGCACCCTTGCTGGTACCGGTGGCGATCTGGATTTACACCCTGGTGTTCGCCTTTTCTTCGTTGTGGTTTGCCCACTATGCGCTGACGCTCCTGGAGCAGATGCGCGGCACGCCGGGCGGCGGGGCGGGTGGTGAACGACCGCTCCCGCCTGGTCAGGACGTGCCCTCTGACGCTGGCCTTGCCGCGCCGAGCTTGCCCTCACCCTATATGGACGCAAAAACATGACGACGCCAGCAACCGCGCACAGCAGCGAAATTCCGCCCGCATTTGGCTTGATCATCGTGGGCGATGAAATCCTCTCGGGCAAGCGGGCCGACAAG
Source organism: Hydrogenophaga sp. (assembly GCF_041633695.1). Taxonomy (GTDB): domain Bacteria; phylum Pseudomonadota; class Gammaproteobacteria; order Burkholderiales; family Burkholderiaceae_C; genus Hydrogenophaga. The sequence continues at coordinate 7,149 of NZ_JBFJMY010000040.1, read as the reverse complement.
CACCTGCCCAAAGTGATCGAACTGCTGCAGGCGCGGGGCCTCTCCCTGTCCTGGGCGTTGTGTGTGGGGGACGAGCGCGAACGCATCACCGCCGCTCTGAAACAGGCGTTCGACAGTTCCGACGCGGTGTTTTGCTGCGGTGGCATTGGTGCGACACCCGATGACCATACCCGCCAATGCGCCGCCGCTGCGCTGGGGCGCGAGCTGGTGCTGCATCCGCAGGCCAAGGTCTTGATCGAGGCCCGCATGCGCGACGTGGCCGCAGAGCAAGGCCAGATCTACGACCCCGACCGTGCAGACAACGTGCACCGCTTCAACATGGGCGTGTTCCCCGACGGGGCGGACATCATCGCCAACCCCTTCAACCGCATTCCCGGCTTTGAGTGCCACGGCCCGGGTGGCGGTACCGTGCACTTCGTGCCAGGCTTTCCCGTCATGGCTTGGCCCATGATCGAGTCCGTGCTGGATCAAAGCTACGGTCGCTGGAATCGGGTCGGTCAATGGCTGGAGCATTCGGTGGTGGTGATGGGCGCCATGGAGGCCACGCTGACGCCGCTCATGGAGCAGCTTGAACGCGATTACGCGGTGAAGGTCTTCAGCCTGCCCAGTGTGGACCACCCGGAGTTCGGGCGCCACATCGAGCTGGGGGTGAAAGGGGCGCCAGCGGATGTTGCCCTTGCGTTCACCGAATTGATGGCCGGACTTCGCCGGCACGGCGCCGAGCTAGGCCCGGAAATGGTGCGCAAGTAAAACGCACCAAATTGATGCATTCCATCGAGATGCCTTAAATTGGTGCAATTTCCGGTTTGCGGTATCGGCAAATCGAACTTCTTCGACCGGTTGCGGGTGCACTGGTGCGCTGTACTGGCCCATTTTCTCTGTGGGCTTGCGCCATAATCCCCGTTGCTGTGCAAACCCGATGCCGGGACTTGCGGGCCATCCAGAACGGAATGGCATAAAAACTGCTTCATTCCAAAGTCGTTATCTTTTTTCACACCCAGCAACAGGAGTATTTTGATGGCCAAGACCGTCGCAGACGTGATGCAAATGGTGAAGGACAACGAAGTCAAATTTGTTGACTTCCGCTTCACCGATACCCGCGGTGCGCAGCAGCACACCACCGTGCCCGTCTCGCATTTCGACGAGGACAAGTTCGTTTCGGGCCACGCGTTCGATGGTTCGTCCATCGCGGGCTGGAAGGGCATTGAAGCTTCCGACATGCAGCTGATCCCCGATCCGAACACGGCCAACATCGACCCGTTTTACGAAGAAACGACGCTGATCCTGACCTGTGACGTGCTCGAGCCCGCCGACGGCAAGGCCTACGACCGCGATCCGCGTTCCATCGCCAAGCGCGCCGAGGCCTACCTCAAGTCTTCGGGCCTGGGCGATGCCGCCTTCTTCGGACCTGAGCCCGAGTTCTTCCTGTTCGACGGCGTGCGCTGGAGCACCGCTCCGGGCCACACCTTCTACGAAATCGAAGAGTACGAAGCACCCTGGAACAAAGGCGCCAAGCTCGAAGGCGGCAACCGCGGCCACCGTCCCACCGTCAAGGGTGGCTATTTCCCCGTGCCTCCAGTCGACAGCACCCAGGACATGCGCGCCGAGATGTCCCTGATCCTGGAGTCGCTGGGCATCCCGGTTGAAGTGTTCCACCACGAAGTGGCGGGCGCAGGCCAGAACGAAATCGGTACCCGTTTCAGCACCCTGGTGCAGCGCGCCGACTGGACCATTCTGCAGAAATACGTGGTGCACAACGTCGCCAACGCCTACGGCAAGACCGCGACCTTCATGCCCAAGCCTTACGCCGGCGACAACGGTTCCGGCATGCACGTGCACCAGTCGGTCTGGAAAGAGGGCAAGAACCTGTTCGCAGGTGACGGCTACGCCGGTCTGAGCGAATTCGCGCTGTACTACATCGGCGGCATCATCAAGCACGCCCGCGCCCTGAATGCCATCACCAACCCAGGTACGAACTCGTACAAACGTCTGGTGCCGCACTTCGAAGCCCCGGTGAAGCTGGCCTACTCGGCCAAGAACCGCTCGGCCTCGATCCGCATTCCGTACGTGCCCAACCCCAAGGGTCGTCGCGTGGAAGCCCGTTTCCCCGATCCACTGATGAACCCCTACCTGGGCTTCTCGGCCTTGCTGATGGCGGGTCTGGACGGCGTGGAAAACAAGATCCACCCAGGCGAAGCGGCCACCAAAGACCTGTACCACCTGCCACCGGAAGAAGACAAGCTGATTCCGACGGTTTGCCACAGCCTGGATCAGGCGCTGGAGCACCTGGACAAGGACCGCGCGTTCCTGACCAAAGGCGGCGTGTTCACCGACTCCATGCTGGATGCCTACATCGAGCTGAAGATGGGCGAAGTCAACCGCAGCCGCGTTGAAGTGTCGCCGGTCGAATTCGACATGTACTTCAGCCTGTGATGCACAGCGCGGTCCGCGTGACGGACCGCTGAGAGACGCGGCTGACGGCTGTGGTCTCCATCCCAAAAGGGGCGGTATTTACCGCCCCTTTTTCATGGATAAGGCCAGATTCGTGCGTTTGCTGCATGCTGCGGGGCACTTCTGCATTGGAATGCATTCATACTGGACAATAGCTTTGCCGCTCCAAGTCCCGGTTTTTTGACCGACCGCCTCTGTACGCGGCCTTTTACCGCCAAAGACCATGATGCCGATTTTCCCCGTCCGCCTTTTTGCCGCTGGTGTCGCCACCTTGTCCTTGCTGCCCGCTCTGGCGCAAGAGCGCATCTTCCGATGCCCAGGTACGCCTGTGGAGTACATCAACAACGCCGAGTTGGCAAAAACCAAGGGCTGTACGGTGATGGAGGGTGGCAACATCACTGTGGTGCCGGGCACCGTGCCCCAGCGCAGCAGCGATACCCGTGCGGATGCGCAGCGCAAGACCGCGCCCGCCCCGCGTGCCAGCAACGAGCGCGTCAACACGGCGGAGCAGCGCGCCCGCGACAGCGACGCGCGCACCATCCTGGATGCCGAGCTCAAAAAGGCCGAGGAGCGCCTGGCGCAAGCGCGCAAGGCCTACGCCAATGGTGAGCCCGAGAAGCAGGGCATCGAGTCGCGCAATTACCAGCGTTATCTGGATCGGGTCGCCGAACTGAAGGCCGATGTGGCGCGCGCTGAAAACGATGTGGCCGGGATTCAGCGCGAGTTGGGCCGGCTGGGTGGGGCGTCCGGTTCAACCGGTTCTGCCGCACAATAGGCGGCTTGAAAAAAGCCGCCACAACCCCCAAAGACCAGGCGCCGGGCGTCAAAGCCCCACCTGCCAAAAAGCGCCCGCCCAAGTCGGCGGTGGCGCATCCGTTCCAATCGCTGGATTTGCTCGCCACGCTGGTGGCCGTGGTGTCGGCCGATGGCGCCGTGCTGTTCGCCAATGCCGCGCTGGAGGACGCGCTGGGCATGTCCCGCCGCAGCATCGCGGGTACCCAGCTGCCGGATTGTTTTACCGAACCGCTGTTGCTGCAAAACGCGCTGAGCGGCGCGCGCGGCAACGAGTTTGCCGCTTTGCGTTACGACGCCTGGCTCAAACGTCTGAACCACGATCCGCTGCCCGTGCACGTGGTGGTCGCACAAACCGAAACCACGGGTGAGGTGGTGGTGGAGTTGTTGCCGCTGGAGCAACAAGCCCGGCAGGAGCGGGAGGAGCGGCTCCTGGACCAGGCGCAGGCCAACAAGGAGCTGATTCGCAACCTTGCACACGAGATCAAGAATCCGCTGGGTGGCATTCGTGGTGCGGCCCAGTTGCTGCAGATGGAGCTGGAATCCAAAGAACTGATCGAGTACGCGCAAGTCATCATCCACGAGGCCGACCGCCTGCAGTCCCTGGTCGACCGATTGCTGGCGCCACACCGGCGGCCGCATGTGGTGGGTGACGTGAACATCCACGAGGTGTGCGAACGGGTCCGGACACTGATCCTGGCCGAGTTCCCCAAGGGGCTGCGCGTGGTGCGCGACTACGACACCTCGATTCCCGAATTCCGGGGCGATCGCGAGCAACTGATCCAGGCCGTGCTCAACATCGCACACAACGCGGCCCACGCACTCTCAGAGCGCATTGCCGCCGGTGACGCGCGCATCACTTTGCGCTCGCGGGTCGGGCGACAAGTGACATTTGGCAAGCAACGCTATCGCCTGGCATTGGAATTGCATGTGATGGACAACGGGCCTGGTGTACCAGACTCGATCAGGGACCGCATCTTCTTTCCGCTGGTGTCGGGACGCGACGGTGGTTCGGGTCTGGGACTCACATTGGCACAAACCTTTGTCCAGCAGCACCATGGTCTGATCGAGTGTGAGAGTGCACCCGGCCATACGGATTTCAAGATTCTGATTCCGTTGCCCTGAAGCCCATCACATCAACCTCAGCCGAGGAAGGGAAGCACCATACATGAAGCCGATCTGGATAGTTGACGATGACCAATCGATCCGCTTCGTTTTGGAGAAAGCCTTGCTGCGCGAGAACCTGCCCACCCGCAGCTTCACCAACCCGCAAGAGGTTTTGCTGGCTTTGGCCGATACGCCGGAGAACGAAGGCCCGCAAATCATGGTCAGCGACATCCGCATGCCTGGTGGCTCCGGACTGGATTTGCTGGAGAAGGTGCGCGAGAAACTACCGGGACTGCCTGTCATCATCATGACCGCGTTCTCCGATCTGGACAGCGCCGTTTCGGCCTTCCAGGGCGGTGCCTTCGAGTACCTGCCCAAACCCTTTGATCTGCCCAAAGCCATTGAGCTGATCCGGCGCGCGGTGGAAGAAAGCCAGCGCGAGGAAGTGGCCGAAGAGCGCATGACCAGCATGCCCGAAATGCTGGGGCACGCCCCCGCCATGCAAGACGTGTTTCGCGCCATTGGCCGGCTCAGTCAGAGCCAGGTGACAGTGCTGATCACAGGCGAATCGGGGTCTGGCAAGGAACTGGTGGCCCGTGCACTGCACAAGCATTCTCCGCGCTCGGGTGGCCCCTTCATCGCCATCAACACGGCGGCGATCCCGAAAGACCTGCTGGAGTCCGAATTGTTTGGCCACGAGCGTGGCGCGTTCACGGGCGCCCAGACCATGCGGCGTGGGCGCTTTGAACAGGCCGATGGCGGCACGCTTTTCCTGGACGAAATCGGCGACATGCCGATCGACCTGCAAACGCGTTTGCTGCGCGTGCTGTCCGACGGCAACTTCTACCGGGTCGGTGGTCACAGCGCGGTGCGCTCCAACGTGCGTGTGATCGCGGCCACCCACCAGCATCTGGAACAACGGGTGAAAGAGGGCGTGTTCCGCGAGGACTTGTTCCACCGGCTCAACGTGATCCGTTTGCGTCTGCCGGCGTTGCGCGAGCGGCGCGAAGATGTGCCCATGCTCACCCGCTTCTTTTTGCAGCAGAGCGGCAAGCAACTGGGCGTGGAGTCCAAGCGCATCACGGACGCGGCGGTGAAAGTGCTGGAGTATTTTGATTTCCCGGGCAATGTGCGCCAGCTGGAGAACGTGTGCCATTGGCTGACCGTGATGGCGCCGTCGCAAATGGTGGATGTGAAAGACCTGCCGCCCGAGGTGTTGGCCGCGCACGCCGGGGGGCATCCCGAACATACCGAATCTGGCCAGCAGGTGCCCGCGTCTTTGGCATCCCCGTCTGCGTCCATGCCGGTGCGTGAAACCATGGTCGGACTGCCTGGGGTCGCGCCCGTGGCCTTGGTGGGTGGCCCTGCGGCCCACACCGATCCGGTGGGGGTGGAACCGCCAGCTGGCGCGCAGTGGGAGGCCGGCTTGAAGCTGGACGCGCAGGCGCTGCTGGAAAGCGGTCAGGCGGATGTGTGGGACGTACTCACGCGCCGGTTTGAAACCCAGCTCATACAGACCGCACTCACTTGCACGCGCGGGCGCCGCATCGAAGCCGCTCAAAAGCTCGGCATTGGCCGCAACACCATCACGCGCAAGATCCAGGAACTGGGCCTGGACTGAGGCCGGTTTTGCGCCCGGCCTGGGCGCAAGCGCCCGGACCGCTTCAGTCGCTCAGCGTGAGCACCACCGGCGCGTGGTCGCTGGGGCGCTCGTTTTTGCGCGGCGTCTTGTCGATCAAACAACTGCTGGCGCGGGCCTTGAGCGCGTCGGTGACCAGGATGTGGTCGATGCGCATGCCCCGGTTGCGGCGAAAGCCGGACTCGCGGTAGTCCCACCAGCTGTAGCTTTTTTCGGCCTGCTCGAACAGGCGGTGTGCGTCGTGCAGGCCCAGGGCTATGAGTCCCTGCAAATGCGCGCGCTCTTCGTCGGTGCAGTGGATGCTGCCCGCCATGCCGACCGGGTCCCACACATCGGCGTCGTCGAAGGTGATGTTGTTGTCGCCCATCAGCACCAGCTTGGGGTGGGTGGCCTTTTCTTGCCGCACCCATTCGCGCAGCGCTTCCAGCCAGCGCTTCTTGTAGACGAACTTGTCGCTGTCCGGGGCCTGCCCGTTCGGGAAATAGGCACCGATCACCCGCACGCCATCGACCGTGGCACACAGCACGCGCGACTGTTCGTCGGGAAAACCGGGGATGTTTTTGATCACATCTGTGGCGGGTGTTTTGCTCAGCAGCGCCACGCCGTTGTAGGTTTTCTGCCCGAACCACTGCGCCTGGTAACCGGCTTCCCCGAACGCCAAGGTGGGGAATTTTTCGTCGGTGAGTTTGAGCTCCTGCAGCGCGAGCACATCGACGGGGTTGGCGGCGAGCCAGTCGAGTACCTGTGGCAGGCGAACGGTGAGGGAGTTGATATTCCAGGTGGCGAGTTGCATAGGCTTAAGCGGTGGCGGACATGCCCACATTTTGCCTTCTCATGCGCGGCTCGGGCCCGCAGACGCCAGTTGCAAGCGCCTCGGAGCCCAAGCGTTGCTCGGATGGAGCCGCGCTTGCGCGTGTGGCGCCTGCCTCATGGGCTCAGCAGAGCGTCGATGGGCTTGAGGTCGTCCGCTGCCAGTTGCCCGCTGGCTTGCTTCAAGCGCAGGCTGCCCAGCAACACGTTGTAGCGGGCCAGGGCGAGATCGCGCTTGGTCTGGAACAACTGGCTTTGGGCGTTGAGCACGTCGATGTTGATGCGCACGCCAACCTGGTAGCCCAGCTTGTTGGCATCGAGCGCGCTCTGGCTGGACGCCTCTGCCGCTT
>NZ_JBFJMY010000039.1:0-17974 GCF_041633695.1 Hydrogenophaga sp. | reverse complement strand
GCAGCGCCATCAGCACCAGGGCCGCCAGGATGATGCCGTCGCGCACCTCGCCCGGCAGCAGCCAGTGGCTGGCGAAGCGGTGCAGGGGTTCACGCGCGGCCAGCAAGGCGGTCAGGGTGACAGCGAGAGCCGCCGCCAGCGGCAGGCTCCAGATACAAAGCACGCCGATCAGGTAGGTCAGCAGCAGCGCGATTTCGGTGGTCGCGCCGGGATCGTCGGAACGGTCGCGCCAGTAGGCCACTCCGGCCAGCGCCGCCACCAGCACAGCCCCCGTGACCATCAAGCCCGGCAAACCGGTGAGCGCCGCCACCGCACCCACTACGCAGGTCAGCGCAAAGGTGCGCAGACCAGCAAACGCGCGCCCCGGTCCGCTGCCTTTGCGGCGCTCGCGCTCGATACCGATCAGCAAGCCACAACCCAGGGCGGTGGCGAGCACGGCCACAGCGCCCGCCAGGTCAACAGGTGCGGTCAGTGCGGCGGTATTCAGATCGGGCATGCGGAGGGGCCAACGGGCGGGGCAATCACAGTCGGTGACTGTACCGCCCTCGCCCGCCCGGGCGCGCCACTCGCGTACCACTTGCTGCCGTTACCCCCATACACGAAACGCATTTCCACCCCCCGACCCAGAAAGTTCGCGATCCCGAGGCCACAATACCGCCATGCACAAAACGCCCGACTTCACCGCCCCCAGTTTTTTCGCCAACCCCGTTGATGCACTGGCACAAGTCCAGCAGATCTACCAGAACAGTGTGGACTTTCTGCGCGCCCGCATGCGCGACTTCGTGGCGGGCAAGGATTTTTCCAACATCCATGTGCGCGCCTGCTACCCCTTTGTGCGCTTGCACACCCACAGCGTGTCGCACCAGGGCAAGGGCCCGAAAAGCCGCTTGAGCTACGGTTTTGTGGCCGGCCCGGGCCGCTTCGAGACCACGCTCACCCGCCCCGATCTGTACAGTGACTACTACCTGGAACAGTTCAAGCTGCTGCTGGACAACCACGGCGGCCAGCTCGAGGTGGGCACCAGCACCCAACCGATTCCGATCCATTTTTCATTCGCCGAACACGACCACGTGGAAGGCAGCCTGGGCCCCGAGCGCCGTGCCCTGATGCGCGATGTGTTCGACCTGCCCGACCTCGGTGCGATGGACGACGGCATCGCCAACGGCACGCACGAACCCAAGCCTGGCGAGCCGCACCCGCTTTCCCTGTTCACCGCACCCCGGGTCGACTATTCGCTGCAGCGCCTGCGCCACTACACCGGCACCGCGCCCGAGTGGTTCCAGAACTTTGTGCTGTTCACCAACTACCAGTTTTACATCGACGAATTCATCGCCCTGGGGCGCTCCGCCATGGCCGACCCGAACAACGAATACGTCGCCTTCGTGCAGCCGGGCAATGTGGTGCAGCGCCGCGTCGGCCTGCTGCCCGAAGCGGTGGATGCCCTGGGCGCTGCACCGCCGCGCCTGCCGCAAATGCCGGCTTACCACCTGGTGCGCGCCGACCGCAGCGGCATCTCCATGGTCAACATCGGTGTCGGTCCGGCCAACGCCAAGACCATCACCGACCACATCGCCGTGCTGCGCCCGCACGCCTGGCTCATGCTCGGCCATTGCGCCGGCCTGCGCAACAGCCAGCAACTGGGTGACTACGTGCTGGCCCACGCCTACGTGCGCGAAGACCATGTGCTGGACGAGGAGCTGCCGCTGTGGGTGCCCATTCCCGCGCTGGCCGAAATCCAGGTCGCACTCGAAGCCGCCGTGGCCGATGTGAGCGGCGTGCCCGCGCACGAACTCAAGCGCATCATGCGCACCGGTACCGTGGCCAGCACCGACAACCGCAACTGGGAACTGCTGCCCGACAACAAGCCCCAGCGCCGGTTTTCTCAATCGCGGGCCGTGGCGCTCGACATGGAAAGCGCCACCATCGCCGCCAACGGTTTCCGCTTCCGCGTGCCCTATGGCACGCTCTTGTGCGTGAGCGACAAGCCCTTGCACGGCGAGATCAAGCTGCCCGGCATGGCCAACCACTTCTACCGCGAGCGGGTGGACCAGCACCTGCGCATCGGCATACGCGCGGTGGAATACCTGCGCCAAGGCGGTGTGACGCAACTGCACAGCCGCAAGCTGCGCAGTTTTGCCGAGGTGGCGTTTCAGTAGAAACCCTAGGTCTTTACACCAGCTTCACAAAACCGAAGCGGTTTCGACAGGCCGGGTGCCGACAATGGACTGGAACACACACCGGCTCACAGCACCCATGACACACACCACGCTCCACGCCCGCCGCTCACAACCAGGGGGCTTGTCCCTGGCCTGGATGTTGGCGCTGCTGCTGTCGGGATGCGCCAGCCTGACCCCTCCGCCCCGCGACCTGGGCACGGTGGCAGTGCCCAGCGCCTGGTCTGTGCCGTCCGCCCAGGCGGCGGGCGTGCCCTCTGCCACCGACCTGGCCACCTGGTGGCAGCGTTTTGACGACCCCGCGCTCACCGCACTCGTGACCCAGGCCTTGCAGGCCAATACCAGCGTGAAAAGCGCGCAGGCCGCGCTGCTGCAGGCGCGGGCGCAGGCCGATGTGCAGCAGGCCGGCCTGGGCCCTTCGGTGGGGACATCGGCTTCGGCGCAGCGCAGCCAGTCCGGCAACAACAGCGCCAGCAACCGCTTCCAGGCCGGGTTTGACGCCAGCTGGGAACCCGACATTTTTGGCGGCAACCGCAGCGCAGCCCAGGCCAGCGAGACCGACGCCCAGGCCTCGGCCGCCAGTCTGGCCAACGTGCAGGTCTCGCTGGCGGCGGAAGTCGCGACCAACTACATCAATCTGCGCGGTTTGCAGACCCGGCTCGCCATTGCGAGCAGCAACCTGGCCACACAAAGCGAAACCCTGCAAATCACCCGCTGGCGCGCCCAGGCCGGCCTGGTGTCCTCGCTCGACGTGGAACAGGCGGTGAGCGCCACCGAACAGACCCGGGCCCAGATCCCCGCCCTGCAGACCAGCGTGTCCCAGGCCTTGAACGCGCTGGCCGTGCTGACCGGACAAGCCCCCGGCGCGCTGAACGTCACGTTGGGCAAAGCAGCACCGATCCCGCCCGCCCCAGCCGATCTGGCCTTGGCCTTTCCCACCGACACCTTGCGCCAGCGGCCCGATGTGCGCGCCGCCGAGCTGCGCGCCCAGGCGGCGTGGTCGCGCGTGGCGGTGGCCGATGCCGCGCGCTACCCCAGCTTCAAGCTCAGTGGCTCGCTCGGCCTTTCGGCGCTCACGCTGGGCGCGCTGACCGATGGCGCGTCGCTGCTCAAGTCGGTGCTGGCCGGCGTGTCGATGCCGCTGTTCGACGGCGGCGCGGCGAAGGCGCAAGTGCGCGTGCAAGAAGCCGCGCTGCAACAAGCACGCGTCGCCTACGAAGCCGCCGTGCTCACGGCCTTGCAAGATGTGGAAGACGCGTTGGTGGCCATCCAGGGCGACCGTGAACGCCTGACGCGGCTGCAGGCCGCCGCCAGCGCCGCGGCCAACGCCGAGCTGCTGGCACGCCAGCGCTACGAAAGCGGCCTGATCGATTTCGCCACCGTGTTGTCCACCCAGCGCAGCCTGCTGTCGGCCCAGGACAGTGTGGCCAGCACCCAGGCCAGCCTGGGTGCCGACCACGTGCGCCTGTACAAAGCGCTCGGCGGTGGCTGGACACCCGACGCCGCCACGCCGCCCGAACCCGCCCTGGGTGCACAGCACTGAACCCCGGTCCACACCCGTCATCCGACCTCTCTCACTTGCGGATCCGCCATGAGCAAAAAAACGACCCAAGCCCCCTCCGCCGACCTGCAAGCGCTGCTCGGTGAAGACCGCCCCGCACGCTGGTGGCAGCGCAGCACGCTCTGGATCGGATTGGCAGTCCTCCTGATCGCGCTCGGCGGTGCTTACTACTGGCAAGCACAAGCCACCAGCAAAGCCGCCCCCACCTACGTGACCTCCGAGTTGCGTAAGGGGGAGCTCACGCTCACCGTGTCGGCCAACGGCACGCTGCAGCCCACGCGCTCGCTGAGCGTCGGCAGCGAACTCTCGGGCACGGTCAAGCGTGTACTGGTCGATGTGAACGACCGCATCAAAGCCGGCCAGGTGCTGGTCGAGCTGGACACCGCCAAGTTCAACGACCAGGTGACCCGCTCCCGCGCTTCGCTGGCCGCCGCGCAGGCCCAGCAGGCACAAAGTGCGGCCACCGTGGCCGAGGCCAAAGCCACGCTGGCGCGTTTTGAAGAAGTGGCGCGGCTCTCTGGCGGCAAGGTGCCCTCGGCCACCGAACTGGACAGTGCACGCGCCGCCCTGGCCCGTGCCGTCGCCGCGCAAAACAGCGCCGAAGCCAACGTCACCGTGGCGCGCGCCACGCTGTCCACCGACGAAACCAATCTGTCCAAAGCCTCGATCCGTTCGCCCATCGATGGCGTGGTGCTCAGCCGCTCGGTCGACCCAGGCAACGCCGTGGCGGCTTCGCTGCAGGCCGTGACGCTCTTTTCCGTGGCCGAGAACCTGACCCAGTTGCAGCTCGACGCCAGCGTGGACGAGGCCGACGTGGGTGCGGTGAAGGTGGGCCAGAAAGCCAGCTTCACCGTCAGCGCCTACCCGTCGCGCCGCTTCCCGGCCACCATCCGCCGTGTGGCCTTTGGCTCGACCACCACCAACAACGTCGTGACCTACGTGGCCACGCTGGATGTGGACAACAGCGACATGAGCCTGCGCCCGGGCATGACCGCCGTGGCCACCATCGTCGCCACCGAACGCAACGGTGTGCTGCTGGCGCCCAACACCGCGCTGCGCTTCACGCCCGCCAAGACCACATCGGCCGGCGGCGCATCGGGAGGAAGCATCCTGACCAAGATGATGCCGAGCCGCCCGCGCGCCGCCAAGGTGGCCGGTACGGAAGACAAGACGCCGGGCAAGCGCACGATCTGGGTACTGCGCGATGGCCAACCGATGGCCGTGCCGGTGCAGACCGGCATCAGCGACGGGCGCATGACCGAAGTCAGCGGAGAAGGCCTGACCCCGGGCATGGCGGTCATCACCGACCAGCGCAGCGCAGGTGCCGCGTCGTGAAGGATTTAGACCCCCACGCTCCGCCGCTGCCCGGGTCGCTGCCCCCATCCGGGGAAGGGGCCCCGGATACCCTGGCCGGTGGGGCTGGGCCTGCCTTGGGGCGGCCCGGCGGCTGGTCCGAAGACCCCCACGCGCCACTGATCCGGCTGCGCGGCATCACCAAGGTCTACGGCAGCGGCAGCACCGCGTTCCAGGCGCTCAAGGGCGTGGACCTGGACATCCAGCAGGGCGACTTTGTCGCCATCATGGGTCCCAGCGGCTCGGGCAAGTCCACCGCCATGAACACCCTGGGCTGCCTGGATACGCCGACCACGGGCACCTACGAATACAAGGGTGTGCAGGTGCAGTCGCTCAGCCGCGACGAACGTGCCCGCCTGCGCCGGCGCTACCTCGGCTTCGTTTTCCAGGGTTTCAACCTGCTGGCCCGGACCTCGGCCCAGGAAAACGTGGAACTGCCGCTGATTTACCGTGGTGAGCCCGCTGCGACGCGCCACGCCATGGCGGCGCGCGCGCTCGACGCCGTCGGCCTCAAGGGCTGGGAGCACCACACACCGGGCGAACTCTCGGGTGGCCAGCAACAGCGTGTGGCGATTGCACGCGCCATCGTCACCGAGCCCGCTGTGCTGCTCGCCGACGAACCCACCGGCAACCTCGACACCGCCCGCAGCCAGGAAATCATGGAACTGCTCTGGCACCTCAATGCCGACCTGGGCATCACCGTGCTCATGGTGACGCACGAGCCCGATATGGCCGCCTACGCCCGGCGCATGGTGCGTTTTGTCGATGGCGTCGTGGCCAGCGACGAACGCAACCCGCACCCGGTGGCCCTGCACGCCACCGCAGCACAAACAGAAGGTCTCTGACCATGTGGCTCAACACCTTGCTGCTCGCGCTGCGCTCGATCCGGCGCAACCTGATGCGCTCCTTCCTCACCATTCTGGGCATCGTGATCGGCGTGAGCGCCGTCATCACCATGGTCACCGTGGGCAACGGCGCCACGCTGGCGATCCAGAACCAGATTGCCGGCCTGGGCACCAACTTGCTGCAGGTGCGCCCCGGGCAACGCATGGGCCCGGGTGGTGGCGGCGGTGCACCGTCTTTCAAGGAAGCCGACGCCGAAGCCATCGCGACGCAGATCGGCGGTGTGGCCGCCGCCGCGCCCGAGTCGCGCTCGGGCGGCACCCTGGTGGCCAACGGTCGCAACTGGAGCAGCAGCATCACCGGCAGCACCAACGACTGGCTCATGATCGAAAACTGGACGCTGGCCCAGGGCCGTGCATTTTCCGATGACGAACTGCGCGCCGGCTCGGCCGTCTGCATCATTGGCGAGACGGTGCGGCGCGAGCTGTTCGGCAACAGCCCGGCGCTGGGCGAACCCCTGCGCGTGAAGCAGATCAGCTGCGAGATCGTGGGTGTGCTGGGCTCCAAGGGACAGGGCGCGTTCGGCAACGACCAGGACGACACGGTCTTCATGCCCATCAAGACGCTGCAGCGGCGCATCACCGGCAACACCCAGGTCAATACCTTGCTGGTCTCCATGGCCGACGGCAGCGACGCCGATCGCGTGAAGGCCAGCCTGGCACAGCTGCTGCGCGAGCGCCGCAAGCTCAGTGCCACCGACGAAGACAACTTCAACGTGCTCGACACCAAACAGCTGGGCGAAACGCTGTCGGGGACCACCAAGGTCATGACCACGCTGCTGGGCGCGGTGGCCGCCGTGAGCCTGTTGGTGGGCGGTATCGGCATCATGAACATCATGCTGGTCAGCGTCACCGAGCGCACCCGCGAGATCGGTCTGCGCCTGGCCATTGGCGCGCTGGAGCGCGAGGTGCTGCTGCAGTTCTTGATCGAAGCGGTGGTGCTGGCCGCGCTCGGTGGTCTGATCGGCATCGTGCTGGCCACGGGGGCGTCGATCGGACTGTCCGCCGTGATGAACGTGCCCTATGTGTTCAACCCCGGCGTGAACCTGCTGAGCTTTGTATTCTCGGCCGGCATCGGCGTGGTGTTCGGCTATTTCCCGGCGCGCCGCGCAGCACAGCTGGACCCGATCGAGGCCTTGCGGCACGAATAACCCCCGGCGCGCTGCGTGGCGCGGGGGTTAGGGCCTGTTCACCCGGGGCCTGACTTTGCTGGCCGCCAGCTTGGCCTGCGAGCGAGCCACCTCCACATCGGCGTCGTGCACCAGGGCCACGCCCATGCGGCGCTTGATGAAGCTCTCGGGTTTGCCGAACAGGCGGATATCGCTGTTGGGCACACGCATGGCCTCGTCCACGCCATCGAAAACAATGCCGATCGCGTCCACGCCGCCGTAGATCACCGCGCTGGCGCCCGGGCTTTTGAGCGCCGTGTCCACCGGCAGGCCGAGGATGGCGCGGGCGTGCAATTCAAACTCGTTCTGCCACTGCGTGATCATGGTCACCATGCCGGTGTCGTGCGGGCGCGGGCTGACCTCGCTGAACCAGACCTGATCGCCTTTGACGAACAGCTCCACCCCGTAGATGCCCAGCCCCGAGGGCTGGCCGTCGTGGCCCACGCCGAGGTCGTCCGTCACCGCTTTGGCCACCCGCCGCGATTCGGCCAATGCCTTGGCCGTCATCGGGTGCGGCTGCCAGCTCTCCACATAGTCGCCACCCACCTGCACATGACCGATCGGGTCGCAGAAATGCGTTTCGATGCCACCGTCCGCGCCCCGGGCGCGCACCGTGAGCTGGGTGATCTCGTAGTCGAAATCGATGAAGCCTTCCACGATCACGCGCCCCGGGCCGACCCGGCCACCGGCCATGGCGTAGTCCCAGGCGGTCTTCACGTCGGCGGGGCTGTCGATCTTGCTCTGGCCCTTGCCGGACGAACTCATCACCGGCTTGACCACGCAGGGGTAGCCGATGCCGGCGTCGATGGCCGCCTGCAATTCGGCCAGCGAATCGCAGAACTTGTAAGGACTGGTGGGCAGGCCCAGGGTCTCGGCCGCGAGGCGGCGAATGCCTTCGCGGTCCATGGTCAGGCGCGCGGCGCGCGCGGTGGGCACCACGCGCACCACGCCGGCGGCTTCCAGTTCCTGCAGGGCAGGCGTGGCAATGGCCTCGATCTCGGGCACCACCAGATGCGGGCGCTCGGCCTCGATCAAGGCTTTGAGCTGGGCCGGATCGCTCATGGTGATGGTGCGTGCGTGGTGCGCCACCTGCTGGCCCGGCGCGTGCGCGTAGCGGTCCACCGCGATGGTTTCCACACCCAGGCGTTGCAGGGCAATGAGCACCTCCTTGCCGAGTTCGCCAGAACCCAGCAGCATCACGCGGGTGGCAGAGGGAGAGAGCGGGGTTCCGATGGTCGTCATGCAGGTTCCTGGTGGAGGCTGGGTGTCAAAGTGGCGTCAGGCGCGAACCAGCACCGAATCGGCGGGATCGGCGGTGGTGAGGCGGCCCATGTGTTCGCCCAGGCGAACCGACTGGCCGGGCAACCACTGCGGGTTGAAGCGGATGTGCTCCTTGGGCCAGAGCATCACCACGGTGGAGCCCAACAGAAAGCAGCCCATTTCTTCGCCCTTGCGCAAACGAAACACCTGGTCTTCGTAGGACCACTCGCGCACGGTGCCGGTCCGTGGCGGGTTGACCACGCCATGCCAGACGGTGGCCATGCTGCCCACAATGGTGGCGCCCACGAGCACCAGCACAAAGGGCTGCTTGACCTGGTGCTCGCCCTCGCCCACGGTGGCTTCAAACACGCACACCACGCGCTCGTTGCGCGCAAACAAGCCAGGCACGCCGCGCGCCGTGGCCGGGTTGACCGAAAACAGCTCGCCCGGCACGTAAATCATGCGCAGCAGGCGCGCGTCGCAAGGCATGTGGATGCGGTGGTAATCCTTGGGGCTGAGGTAGATGGTGGCGAAGGCACCGTCGTCGAACCGGGCCGCCAGTTCGGCGTCGCCGCCCACCAGCGCCTGGGTGCTGTAGTGGTGGCCTTTGGCCTGGAAAATCTGATCGCGCTCGATAGGTCCGTGCTGGCTGATGGCCCCGTCGACCGGACACACATAGTCCACCCGCGCGAGTGGCCGCAGACCGGGCTTGAGGTGGCGGGTGAAGAATTCGTTGAAGCTGCTGTAGCTGGTGACATCCGGGTTCGCCGCCTCTTCCATGTCCACCTGGTAGCGCTTCACAAACCAGCGGATCAGCGCATGCGTGAAACGCCCCGCTTGTGCACCCGCGATGAAGCCCGCGAAACGGGTCAGCGCGCGCTTGGGCAAGATGTGTTGCGGGGCAACGGCCCAAAAATCGGACAAATCGGTTCTCCTGGCTTGGGCTTGGCTCCCGCGTGGCGCCAGGCACAAGCTGGTAACGATCGACACGGGCGGTTGCGGGCATTTTACCGATGCGTGCGCACGCCACCTGGGGGCGAACCCGCAGACGGCAAAGGCCCCGCCGGGCCGGAATCGGTATATTGCAGCTTGCTGCGCCAGAACCTTGGCGCGCACCCGACCATCCCGCCACCACCCAACGCGTGCAGCCGCTTTTGACCACAGCCACCCAAACCGCCTCTTGCTTGTTGCAAGTCGAACAGTTGAGCAAGCACTACGGCGGCAGCCCGGTGGTGGACAAGCTGGACTTTGCCATTGCGCCCGGCGAATGCCTGGGCGTGATCGGCCCCAATGGTGCCGGCAAGACCACCACCATCCGCATGTGCCTGGGCCTGACCGCCCCCGATGCGGGCCGCATCACCGCCTTCGGCCTGGACATGCCGCAGCATGCCCTGGCCATCAAGGCGCAACTCGGTGTGGTGAGCCAGTTCGACACACTGGACCCCGATTTCAGCTGCGCCGAAAACCTGCTGGTTTATGGCCGCTACTTCGGCATGCGCGCCGCCGACATCCGTCCCCGCATACCGCGCTTGCTCGAGTTCGCGGCCCTGACCCACAAGGCCGGCGTGAAACCTGGCGAACTGTCGGGCGGCATGAAGCGGCGGCTCTCGCTGGCCCGCGCCCTGGTGAACGACCCCAAGCTGCTGATGCTGGACGAACCCACCACCGGCCTGGACCCGCAGGCCCGGCACCTGATGTGGGAACGCCTGCAACTGCTGGTGCAGCAAGGCAAGAGCATTCTGCTCACCACCCATTTCATGGACGAGGCCGAACGCCTGTGCTCGCGCCTGCTGGTGCTGGACCACGGTCGCAAGATCGCCGAAGGCCGGCCGCGCGACCTGATCGCCCAGCATCTGGAACCGGACGTGGTCGAGGTCTTTGGGCAAGGTGCGCTGGCGCTGCACGAAAGCGCCGACCACAGTGCGCTGCGTGGCCTGGCGAACCGGGTCGAGGTGAGCGGTGAAACCGTATTTTTCTACACCGGCAATGCCCTGCCCCTGCTGACCGAGCTGGGCAAACAACCGCAGCTGCGCACGCTGCACCGCCCGGCCAACCTGGAAGATCTGTTCCTGAAACTCACAGGTCGGCAGATTCGGGAGGACGGCTAGGGCCTCCCCGCACCGCTTCGCGTCACCCCCCAGGGGGCGGCACTGGCGGGTTCCGTGGCGCCCTGATCGCCCTCCCCCTCATTGAAGAGCATTGCTGATGTTGACGACCACCTCACCCTCCCACTGGTCCAGCCCGCGTTTGTCCCTCCGCTGGTGGCCGGTGTTTCTGCGCAACCTGCTGGTCTGGCGCAAGCTGGCGGTGCCCAGCTTGGTCGGCAATATCGCCGAACCGCTGATGTGGCTGGTCGCGTTTGGTTACGGCATGGGCGCGCTGGTCGGGCAAGTCGACATGGCCACGCCGCAAGGCACCGTGGCCGTGCCCTACATCCTGTTCCTGGCCAGCGGCAGCATCTGCATGAGCGCCATGAACGCGGCCAGTTTCGAGGCGCTGTACTCTGCCTTCTCGCGCATGCATGTGCAAAAGACCTGGGACGGCATCATGAACGCGCCGGTCAGCCTGGACGACGTGGTGCTGGCGGAAATGTTGTGGGCCGCCTTCAAGGCGCTGTTTGCGGTGACCGCCATCATGGGTGTGATGTTGGCCTTGGGCATCAGCCACTCACCCAAATTGCTGCTGGCCTTGCCGGTGCTGCTGGGTGTGGGCATTGCCTTTTCGTGCATCGCGCTGATCTTCAACGCGCTGGCCCAGGGCTACGATTTTTTCACCTATTACTTCACGCTGTTCCTGACCCCGATGATGTTTTTATCGGGGGTCTTTTTCCCGCGTGAGCAATTGCCTGATTGGGTGCGTGCCTTCTCGGACTGGCTGCCGCTGACCAATGCGGTGGAACTGGTGCGCCCTTTGTTCATGGACCAGTGGCCGGCCCGGCCCTGGTTGCATGCAGGCGTGTTGCTGGTCTATACCGTGGTGGCCTTTTGGCTGGCCCTGGCCTTCACGCGCAAACGCTTTGCGCGCTGAACACCGACAGGTACTTCAGTGCACCGCCTGCAAAGCAGGTTGGGCTTCGGCGTACAGCTCGCAGCCGCTGTCCATGAATGCGATGGGATCGATCACGGTGTCGCGTGCACCACGCAGCGCCACGGTTTTCGGGATCAGGGGCTTGTCCAGCGGACGGCAGATGCGCTGGCGCAGACGGCGCAGATCGAGGCTGTCTTCCATGGCGTTGATGATGGACTCGGGGTCGAGCATCATCACGAAGGGATTGAGGCGGTTGAGGCTGGTGGACATGGCTAACTCCTGACAAAAGCGGAAAGGTCACAAAGCGAGACCCGATGAAACAAACTGTATCGGCCCGCCTCAAAACGTTGAGTCAGCCCCCGCCCATTCGTGTTGTAGGAAGTTGACTGACACGGCTAGGAATCGCAAGAGATCGCCGACAAAACACCGGTCTATGCCGTTACAAACGCCGGTTTTCCACCTGGAAATGGGTACTTTCTTCCGCCCGGAGTCGCTTTGTTTTTTTCCATTGGGGCGCAAAAATTACCCAAGACCCCCCTATTTCCCGGGGCTTGGCTGCAACAGACGGTCTCAGACCGAGAAGCGCTGGCTCAGTGTCTGCAGGTTGAGTTCTTCCAGCACCTGTTGCAAACGTTGTTTGGCCCGCTCCGCCGCACCGGTGCGGTCCGAGGCCAGCTTGCGCGCCAGGATCAACTCGTTTTTCATGGAGTGCTCCCAACCCACCAACTCGGTCACCGTCACCTGGTAGCCGTGGGCTTCCAGCTGCAGGCAGCGCAGCACATTGGTGATCTGGCTGCCGAATTCGCGCGTGTGCAAAGGGTGGCGCCAGAGTTCGGCCAACGGTGTGCGCGCCAGGCTGAGCGCCTTGTGTTGCTTCATCACGCCCGCCACTTCGGCCTGGCAACAAGGCACCAGCACGAGGTGCTGCGCCTGCTTCTCCAGCCCGAAGCGGATCGCGTCGTCGGTGGCGGTGTCACAGGCGTGCAACGCCGTCACCACGTCAAAGCGCGCCGGTAGTTCGGGGTGGGTGAGCGCCTCTTGCACCGTGGCGGCCATGAAGCGCATGCGCTCAAAACCCAGCCGCTGGGCCAGCGCCTGCGACTTCTCCACCAGCTCGGCCCGCGCCTCCACGCCATAGACCCAGCCCTGGGAGCGCGCCTTGAAAAACAGGTCGTACAAGATGAAACCCAGGTACGACTTGCCCGCACCGTGGTCGGCCAGACTCACATCGCCGCGCTGCGCCAGCACCTCGGCCAACAAGGGTTCGATGAACTGCACCAGGTGGTACACCTGCTTGAGCTTGCGCCGCGTATCCTGGTTGAGCTTGCCCTCGCGCGTGAGGATGTGCAACTCCTTGAGCAGTTCGACCGACTGGCCCTCGCGCAGTTCGGGCAATTGTTCTTGCAGGGTTTTCTGGGGTTTCAAGGGCGGCCTTGTTGACATCGCGCTTCAAACGCGGGAAATGGATCGGTTACGGGCCGGGCGCGCCCAAGCGCACACTGCGCAGTGCGATTTTGGCATGGGCAAGCGCGCACAATCACCGCATGAACGATCCAGCCAGCAGCGCACACCACCACCCCTACGCCTCCCTCACCCCCGACGTGGTGCAAGACGCCTTGGCCAGCATCGGCCTGTGGGGCGATGGCCGCATGGCCGCGCTCAACAGTTTCGAGAACCGTGTCTACCAGATCCACCTGGAGTCGCCCTTCGAGGGCCACGACCAGGTGGTGACCAAGTTCTACCGCCCGGATCGCTGGAGCGACGCGCAGATCGCCGAAGAACACGCCTTTGCCACCGAACTCGTGGCGGCGGAAATACCGGCCGTGCCTCCACTGGCCGTGGGTGGCCAGACCCTGCACCATTTCGGCGGGTTTGCCTTTTCGGTCAGCCCACGGCGCGGCGGGCGCCGGCCCGAGCTGGAGGACTTTGAGGTGCTGGAATGGATAGGCCGGTTTCTGGCCCGCATCCACAGCGTGGGCGCAGCGCGCCCCTTTGCGGTACGCCCGGCGCTCAACGCCCAGAACTTTGCCCGCGAAC
The DNA here is from genome assembly GCF_041633695.1 of Hydrogenophaga sp. Lineage (GTDB taxonomy): Bacteria > Pseudomonadota > Gammaproteobacteria > Burkholderiales > Burkholderiaceae_C > Hydrogenophaga. The sequence goes on along the minus strand of NZ_JBFJMY010000039.1, from coordinate 4,491 downwards.
CCCGCGACTGGTTGATGAACCACGCGGTCATCGCGCCCGAAGTGCAGACCGCCTGGGCCGCTGCACTGGAAGAAGCGCTGGCCCTGATCGAACGCCACCCCATGCTGCGCGCCGACCACACGCCCGAGCCCGATGGCATGGCGTGCATCCGCCTGCACGGCGACTGCCACCCCGGCAACATCCTCTGGACACCCGCCGACCTGCCGCAGCCCGGCCCCCATTTCGTGGACCTGGACGACGCCCGCAGCGGCCCCGCCGTGCAAGACCTGTGGATGCTGTTGAGCGGCGAACGCCGGCAACAAAACCAGCAACTCGGTGCCTTGATCGACGGTTACGAACAGTTCCGGCCCTTCGACCGGCGTGAACTCGCGCTGATCGAGCCGCTGCGCACGCTGCGCCTGGTCCACTACAGCGCGTGGTTGGCCCGGCGCTGGGACGACCCGGCCTTCCCGATCAACTTCCCCTGGTTCGGCAGCCGCGACTACTGGCAAAGCCAGGTCGACATGCTGGTCGAACAGATCGAAGCCATGCAGGAAGCGCCGCTGGTGGCCTGAGATACCAGCGCTGACCGCGCGTACCGTTTGACACAAACGCCGGTGCCAAGCCGCTCCAGGCTCGCCTAACATGCCTGCTCCGCGTGCGACTCGATCGCTGCCCAACGACCTCGAAAATACAAAGGTTATTGGCAATTCAATTGCACACGATTTATTTATCCACCACAATTCAGCCCATGCCAACGCAACAGAAACCCGCCAACCCCGCTCTGCTGCTGGACAACCAGCTCTGCTTCGCGCTGTATTCGACCTCCCTGGCCATGACAAAAATCTACAAGCCCATGCTGGAAGAAATGGGCCTGACTTACCCGCAGTACCTGGCCATGCTGGTGTTGTGGGAGCAAGACGGTCTGACGGTTTCTGAAATGGGCGAGCGCCTGTTTCTCGACTCGGGCACGCTCACACCCCTGCTCAAACGGATGGAGTCGGCCGACCTGCTGACCCGCTTGCGCGATACGCAAGACGAGCGCCGTGTCTTCATACGCCTCACCGCCGCCGGACGCCGCCTCAAAACCCGCGCCGCCCGTATCCCTGGTTGCCTGCAGCAAATCCTCGCATGCGAGGTATCCGAAGTCATGGACCTGACCCGGCAGGTGCAGGCGCTGCGGGCTCGGCTGTCGGCCTGATCGAGCCCATTCACTTTTTTTTCACCGCTTCGTCCGAAGCCACAACCCCAAGGAGTCCACATGACCACATCTCTCGACAAAGTGCTTTACACCGCCCGCGCCCACACCACCGGTGGCCGTGACGGTGCTTCCAAAACGGACGACGGGCGTCTGTCGGTTCAGCTGACCTCGCCTGGCCAGGCCGGCGAAGGCACCAATCCCGAGCAACTGTTTGCAGCGGGCTATTCGGCTTGCTTCCTGGGCGCCATCAAGGCCGTGGCCGGCAAAATGAAACTCAGCGTGCCCGCCGATGTGGCGATCGACGCCGAAGTGGATCTGGGCACGATTGCGGTCGGCTACGGCATTGCAGCGCGCCTGAAGGTCAGCCTGCCCGGCATGGACCCTGCCCAGGCGCAGTCTCTGGTCGACGCAGCACACCAGGTGTGCCCGTACTCCAATGCCACGCGCGGCAACATCGACGTGACCATCACGCTGGCCTGATCCCAGGCCTCGGGTCACGCCCCGCAGCCCGCCGGACCCGATCCGGCGGGCTGTTTGTTTTCTGGCGCCCCATCCAGGCACTGCCCGGATCCACCATTCCAGACAGGAGAGAGGCGAAGCGGCGCTGCGTGGCTCACCTTTGTGGCGGCGTCAAAGTCGGAACGCTTTGGACGGTCTCAAGCACGCCACGTCCAGCGCCTTTTGGGACACCTGCACTCAGCCCTCGGTGCGCCCAAACTGCTCCAGTGCCACCGCCATCCAGTCGTTGGGCGGCGCGATCGCCGGGCCGCGCCGGATCAGACAAGCGCCGTCCACCCGTTCGACCTGCACCTGGCCACCTTGCCACAGCAACCAGGCCAGCCAGGCACCATGCACCGCATCGACCGGCTCACCGGCCGGTCCGTCCAACACGGTCGTGAGCACGGTCGGGTTCTTCACCCGCACCGATTCACCCAGCACTTCGCCGTCCAAGGCCTGCGCCAGCTGCGTCCAGGCATCGGCCTGACTGGTTTGAAAAGCGCTCAGCCACTGCTGCAAATGCCCCACCACCGCCACGCCGCGCCGCGCCTCGGCCTGCAGCAGATCGGCATGGTCCCAGCGGTGCCAGGACACCGCCGGCTCCGTGCCACCGCAGGCCAGCACAGTTTGCGCCAGCTGGTACAGGGCGGCCTCGCTCCCCCCATCAACCTGCACCGCACTGCTCACCATGAACAAGGCGGCCAGCCGGTTGGCCTGCAGCTGGCTTTGCTGCGCCAGCAGTTTGTCGCGCATGAGCGCGTCGCGCTCGCTGCGCAGCTCGGCCAGTTCGAGCGCGTTCTTGAGTTCGGCGCGCAGCGTCTCCAGCTCCCAGGGTTTGCTGATGTAGCGGTAGATTTCGCCGCTGTTGATGGCCTCGATGGCTTCGCCCAGCTCGGAATAGGCGGTGGTCGTCATGCGCACAATGCTGGGGTAGTACTGGCGCGCGTGCCGCAGCAACTCGGTGCCACGCTCACCGGGCATGCGTTGGTCGCACACCAGCACCGCCACCTCTGCCCCTTGCTCGCGCAGAATCGCACGCCCCTCCTCCACCGAAGACGCGGTGAGCACCGGCGCCATGGGGCTGACCAAGCGCTCAAAGTACTTCAAGGCCATGGCCTCGTCGTCCACAAACAAAATTTTGACAGGCTTCACGACGCTCTCCGGTTTTGGGATTCTTCTGGATGTGCAAAAAACAGCGTCACGGTGGTGCCCTGCCCTTGGGCCGAGCGCACATCGACCGAGCCTCCCAAAGAGGCCATCACCCGGCGACAAAACAACAAGCCCATGCCCCCGCCTCCGGCCTCGGAACGGGTGCTCACAGGCTCGCGTGTCAGACGCTTCAGAACATGTGGCGCAATGCCCGGGCCGTTGTCGCTGACCCGGATCGCAGGGTGCTGGGTCTGGCCCGGCGCAACAGCAGCACGCTCCAGCGTGATCCACACGTTGGGGCGCGCGGGCAGATCGGATCGCAAGGCCTGCAAGGCATTCTTGACCAGGGCACACAAGACCAGGTAGAGCAAATCTTGCCGATTGGGCAGGCCAAAGTCGTCCTTCAAGTCGCACACCAGCCATTGGGCCTCGCCCCGGTCGAACGGGTACTCGCTTTGCATCGTGCGCACCAGATCGCTGGCGCGCAACGCCGCCGATTCACCGCTGCGGTAGGCATCCCGGGTGGTCTGCACAAAGGTCGATACCAGGGACTGCGCGTAATCGGCGCGCCGTTGCGCGGCTTCGAGCATGAACAACACATCACCCGGCTTTTGCTGTGCAATGTGCGCCATACCCTCTTGCCCAGTCGGTACATCGCGGTGCCGGCCGCGCATGGCCGACAGATATCCCCGCACCGTGGCCAGCGGCGTGGCCACTTCGTGGGCCAAAAAGCCCAGGGTTTCGTGCAAGGTGGAGGCGCGGCGGTCAAGAAGCGCCTGGTCGCGCACACGCTGGCGACTGGTGGCCAAGGCTTCGCGCAAGGTCTCGCGCGTGGTGGTTTCATCCAGCGGTTTTTCCAGAATCTTCTCGACATGACCCAGGTTGATGGCCATCATCGCCACGTCCTTGTCGGCATAGGCCGACACCAGCACACGCGTCACGTGGCTGTGGCGCTTGCGCACTTCGCTGAGCAAGGCCACGCCATCGCGCTCGGGCATGCGGTAGTCGGTCAACAACACCGCCACTTCGCGCCCGCGCTGCGCCAACAGGTCCAAGGCCTCGTCTACCCCACCGGCCGTGAGCACCACAAATTCGTCGCCATACAAACGGGCGAACCACTTGCAAGCCTGTGGCTCGTCGTCCACCAGCAAAACGGCGTGCACGCCCGGTGCAACAAAGGGAATGGCGGTTTGACTTGGATTCATTCAAGGTCTCGGTAAGTCAAAAGTGAATTCGGTCCAGCTTCCCAGCTCGCTGGCCACCATCAAGCTGCCGCCGTGGCGTTGCACGATGGAATAGCTCATGCTCAGACCCAGTCCCAGGCCGGCACCCACCTCGCGGGTGGTGAAGAAGGGCTCGAACACCCGTTCGATGTTCGCCGGCTCAATGCCCAGGCCGTTGTCCCGTATCGACACCCAGACGCGTCCCTCTCTTTGCTCGACCTTCACGGCGATCTGGGCCTGGGCGCGCTGGGCGGCCTGCACCGCGTGGGCTGCGTTGCTCAGCAAATTGATCAAGACCCCGATGATGGCCGGTTCATCGCCCAGCGCATGGCTGTCCTGTGGTGTATCGACAGAGACGTCGATTCCCTTGAGCTCGTAGCCAGCCAATCGCAGCGCGGAACGAACCGCGTTCTCCAGCAGAAAGGGGCGTTCGCTGTCGTG
>NZ_JBFJMY010000038.1:0-18021 GCF_041633695.1 Hydrogenophaga sp. | reverse complement strand
GCGCGAGTAGGCGGTGGTGCCGTCGGGCATGGAGACCTGGAAGAAGCCGCCGCCGTTGATGGCGAGATCGAGATGGTTGCCCGACTGCTGCAGACTGCCCTGGGTGAAGGAGCGAGACGTCGCCACGGTGCGCACGCCCAGACCCACTTGCAGGCCGGTGGGCAGCTGGCTTTGCTCGCTGGAATTGGCGCCCACCTGGCGCAGGTTCTGGTACATCAGGTCTTCGAACACGGCACTGGCGCGCTTGAAGCCGTTGGTGGACACGTTGGCCAGGTTGTTCGAAATCACATCCAGCTGGGTCTGCTGGGCCTGCATGCCGGTTTTTGAAATCCACAGCGAATTGATCATCTCGTACTCCTTGATTCAGTCTCTTCAAATACACCGTCTCGCCGAAATACCACCCGCTGCGCATGCAGCGGTGTCTCCACCTGGGGGGGGGTGACGCGCGGCGGCGCAGAGCGTCATCCATTCATGTTGAGCAACTGACTGGCCGTCTTGTCGTTGGCCTCGCTGTTTTGCAACATGCGCATTTGCACTTCGAACTGGCGGGCGACCTGGATCATTCCAACCATGGCCTCCATCGGGTTCACGTTCGATCCTTCCAGCGCGCCGTCTTGCACGCGGGCGGTGGCATCGGCCGGCAGCGGATCGCCAAACGGTCCACGGAACAGGCCGTCCTCGCTGCGCTGCAGCCGGTTGTCGGCGTCGGGCGTGACCAGCTTGATCTTGCCAATGCCTTGTGGCGGCTGGTTGCCCACCCGTGCGCTCACGGTGCCGTCTTCGCCGATCGAAATCTGGGCATTGGCCGGGGCCACCAGAGGTGCACCTCCATCGGACAACAGGGGCAGACCTTGGGAATTGACCAGGGAGCCGTCGGGCGACACTTCCAGCGCGCCGGCCCGGGTATAGGCCTCGGTGCCGTCCAGGCCTTGAACCGCCATGTAGGCGCGGCCCTTGGCGGCCACGTCCAGGTTGCGCCCGGTGTGGGTGACCGGGCCGGGTGCATCGGAATGTCCGGCCGTGGCCTCCAGCGCAAACACCCGTGTGCTGGCGCCGTCGCCACGCACCGGCACGGCGCGAAAGGTGGACATCTCGGCGCGAAAGCCCGGCGTGGACACGTTGGCCAGGTTGTTGGCCAGCACCTGCTGGCGCTGCGCCGAAGCGCTGGCGCCGGTCATGGCGGTGTAAATCAGGCGGTCCATGGCGTTCTCCGGTCGAGGCGTTTGCGGGCCACGCCGCACACCGCGCCCAGCGACCCGCGCGACCCGGCGCGGGCAGCGGTTTGGGCCAGAGGCAGTGCGGCGAGGCGGCGCATGTTCAGCGCAGGTTGAGCAGTGTGCTCAAGACCTGGTCCTGGGTTTTGATGGTCTGGGCGTTGGCCTGGTAGGCACGCTGGGCGGTCATCATGTTGACCAGCTCGGCCGTGAGGTCCACGTTGGAATCTTCCAGCGCACCGGCGCGCAAGCTGCCGAAGTTGCCTTCGCCCGGCGCACCGCGCACCGGCTCGCCCGACTTGAAAGTGGCTTGCCAGTTGCCGCCGCCGGTGGGCGAAAGACCTTGTGTGTTGGTGAAGTCGATCAAGGCGATCTGGCCGGCCGAACGGGTCTGGCCGTTGGAGTAGCTGGCGGTCACGATGCCCGAGTCGTTGATCTTGAGGCTGGTGAGTTCACCGGGCCGGTAACCGTCTTGCGCCAGGTTGGTCACGGCAAAGGCGGTACCAAACTGGGTCACGTTGTTGAAGTCCAGCGTGACGGGGAACGTCACCGAAGGGTCGTTGGGCGAGCTGACCGTGAGCGGCGGGATGACCGAGCTCGGGTCCAACTGGCCACTGGTGGTGAAATTCAGCACGAAGGGCGTGGAGGCGGCGGGGTCGCTGCCGTTCACGCTGGTGTAGACGTTCCACTGGTTGTTGCCAATTTTCTCGAACGCCAGGCCCACCGGAATTTCCAGACCCTGTGGGTCGTAGGCGATGACCGAGGTGCCGTACTTGGAAATCGGCGTGGGGGGAATGGCGCTGGGGCCGATCACGGCCCGCGCATCGAGGTTGAATTCGGCTTCGATGGAGCTGGTCTGGCGCGCCGGAATCGGGCCGCCGGTGGGCAGGTTCAAGGGCTGGGTCTCAAAGCTCAGGCGGTTGCCTTCGGAGTCGGTGGGATAGCCCATGAGCTGGCCGCCCAGGTTGGAGACGATGTCACCGGAACGGTCGAGCTTGAACTGGCCGTTGCGGCTGTAGGCCATGGAACCATCGGGCATGCTGAGCTCGTAAAAGCCCTTGCCGTTGATGGCCACATCCAGGTCGCTGCCGGTCACGGTGATGTTGCCCTGGGTGAACATTTGCGACACGGAATTGACCGCAACGCCGATACCCGAGTTGGTGCCGCCCGACGCGTTGATGGAGCTGGCGTACTGCTCGGCGAATTCGGCGCGAGAAGCCTTCATGCCCACCGTGTTGGCGTTGGCGATGTTGTGGCCGATCACATCCAGGTTGCGGCTGGAGGCGTTGAGTCCGGAGAGACCTTGTTGGAATGCCATGGTGTGTTCCTTGTGAGGTTGAACGTGAAGCTGGGAGCGATGGGGTCTTACATGAAGGCGCGGATCTGGTCGTAGCCGAGCGTGCGCCCGTCCTGCAGTTGCAGGCTCAGGGCGCCACCCGAGAAACCAACCGAGGCCACGGTGAGCCGGGTCAGCGGTGTGGCGGTGACGGGCGTTCCCGCATTGGCCGCCCGCACTTTGAAACTGGTGGCAGCACCTGCGCCCAAGCCCTCGGAGTCCCAGGCAAAGGCGTGCTGGCCTGCGCCCAGAGCACCCATGTCGATGGTGTCGATCACTTGGCCGGTGGCACCCAGAATGTCCACGTACACCTGCTCGGCGGGGCCGTCCAGCGCCACAGCGCCTTTGCCTACGCCACCGTCAAAGCCCAGGGTGCTGCCAGCGACCAGCGCCTCGCGCCCGATCAGGCTGGTGCCTTGCAAGGTCTGCATGGAGCTGAATTTGTCGGACATGCCCTTGAGCGTGGCGTTGAGTTCCTGGATGCCGCTCACAGTGTTGATCTGCGCCATCTGGGTCGTCATCTGCGCGTTGTCCATGGGATTGAGCGGATCCTGGTTGTTGAGCTGCGCCACCAGCAGCTTGAGGAAGCGGTCTTGCGAAGCCGCCGGGTCGGTGCTGTTGCCAGCTGCGGTGTTGGTGCTGCTGCCCACCGTGTTGGAGAGGCCGCTGAGATCGATGGCTTGCATGGTGTTGGCTTTCGGTTATTGACCCATCTGCAGCGTCTTGAGCAGCAGGGATTTGGCGGTGTTCATGACTTCGACGTTGTTCTGGTACGAGCGCGAGGCCGACATCATGTTGACCATCTCCTCCACCGGGTTCACGTTGGAATGCGTCACATAACCTTCGGCGTCGGCGCTGGGGTGGCTGGGGTCGTGCACCTTGCGGCCAGGCACCTGGCTTTCGGTGATGTTCTGCACCTTCACGCCGGCGTTGCCCGCACCACCCATGGGCACGGTCTGGAACATCACCTGGCGCGCCTTGTAGCTCTGGCCATCCGGCCCGGCCACGGCATCGGCGTTGGCCAGGTTGCTGGCCACCACGTTGAGACGTTGCGACTGCGCACTGACCGCGCTACCCGCCACGTTGAAAATCGTAAACATGGACATGACAAATGCCTTTCAAGACGGCAGAAGCGCTGGGGCCCCAACCGGGAATGCCGTGGAACCGGCTTCGCCGGACTGCAGGTGTTGCCCCTTTTGAGGGCGTTGCGCAGCGCGCGGCGGGAGCGAGCACCCTCTCCGGCGCGAAGTGCCCGCAGCCAGAAACACCGCAGAACCGGCTCTGCCGGGCTGCAGGTGTTGCCCCCCTACCAGGAGGGTGACGCTGAAAGCGGCGCGGGGGGTCATCTCTACTGCCCCGTGATCGCGCTGAGCATGGTTTTCACATGCGAATTGATGAAGCGCAGCGTGGATTCGTAGCGGATGCTGTTGTCGACAAAATTGGCGCGTTCGCGGTCCAGGTCCACCGAGTTGCCGTCCTGGCTGGGCTGGGTCTGCACGGCGTAGGCCATGTCGGGTCGACGGGCATCGCTGCTGCCCAGTTGCATGTGCCCGGCGCTGGTGGTGCGCACGGTGGAGGCGTCGCTGCCACCCGATGCCGCTTTCAGCGCCTTGGCGAAATCAAAGTCCCGTGCCACGTAACCCGGTGTGTCGGCATTGGCGATGTTGCTGGCGATCACCTGCTGGCGCTGCGCACGCAACACCAGGGCTTTGGCCTGAAAATCCAGCCGGGCGGTCATCTGTTCCAGCATGTTCACCTCTGCACTTGGGTTCGGGGGCCGGTGGCGGACATGCCTGTCACCGGGACGTGAACGAATTATGGAAATCTTGAGGACAAACAAAGCGCCGAACAAACGCCGGTTTGCAAGGCATTTCCCGGCTTAGTCCGGCGCCACAGCCCTCTACAGTGGAGTCCATCAGCCCGGTGCACAAACCCGGCTGTTGCGGGGCGACAGGCCTTGTTCTCTTGTCTTTAGGCCCACGCCCGCATACCGAGGAGTTTTCATGTCCAAGCGCCCGATCCGATCCTTGTCTGCCGGCCTCCACTGGAGCGCGCGGCTGTTCGGCATGGCCTGCACGCTGGCGGCGGCGCTGCTGTTGCACCGTCCGGCGCTGGCAGACGGCACGGCCGCCCTGGAGCGCATCGCGCGCGAATGGATCAACCCGAACCTGGCCGCCGCCTTGCCCGCCGACCAGGCGCGCACGCTGCGGCCCGAGGTCGAGATCGGCACGCTCGATCCCCGGCTGCGTCTGGCCGCCTGCAACCGGGTCGAACCCCACCTGCCCTACGGCACCCGGCTCTGGGGCCGCAGCCGCGTCGGGCTGCGTTGCGTCGAGGGCGAGACCCATTGGAATGTGTTTTTGCCGGTCACGATCAAGGTCTGGGGACCGGCCTGGGTGCTCAAGCGCTCGGTGCGCGCGGGCGACCTGCTGACTCAGGAAGACGCCGAACTGGCCGAAATCGATTGGGCCGAGCAGCGTGCAACCGTGCTGGCCGCGCCCGATCTGTGGGTTGGCCAAGAAGCCGCCTACACCTTGCTGGTGGGGCAGGCGCTGCGTGAGAACATGGTGCGCCCCAGCCAGGCCTTTGCGGTGGGCTCCCAGGTACGGGTCACCAGTTCCGGCCAGGGTTTTGAGGTCGTGGTCACCGGTCAGGCGCTCACCACCGGTTTGCTGGGGCAGTCGGCCCGCATCCGCCTGCCCGGCGGCAAAGTGGTCACCGGCCTGGTGCGCGACGCCCAGACCGTGGATTTGGCGCTATGAAGCCCCGGCACACAGGCCCGGCGCAGGCGCTGAGGCCGGGAATCGAACCCTTTGGCCCTGGAAATAGGGCTAAAGTCGCTTCCAGGACTGCCGATAGTCTTTCCACAACACCCAGTATTTCCGGGTTTGGAGAGTGACATGAAGATTGATGGACCGTCAGATTCCCACATCGGCTCGGTCGCCGGTGGCCCGAACAAGGTCGCCGAGCGCCCGCTGGCCGGAGCCACGCCCGCCGCTGCGGTCGGTGGACCCGCCACGCCCCAACAAGGCGTGACCGTCACCCTGTCGTCGGCCACCCAGGCGGCCAGCAGCAGCGGTGGCGGCGAGGTATTCAACGCCGACAAGGTAGAAGCCATGCGCAACGCGATTGCCACGGGCAGCTTCCAGGTCAACGCCGAAGCGATTGCGGACAAACTCTTGTCCAACGCCGCCGAAATGCTCAACAGCGCCCGCGCTTGAGGAAGATCACCATGTCAAAAAGCACGCTTCCCTGGATCGATTCGCTTCACACCGAACTCGATACGCTGGAAGCGGCGCTTTTGCATGGTGAGCCGACCCAGGTGCAAACCGCCAGCGCGCAAGTGCAAGCCGTGCTGCGCGCCGCCCCCCCCACCAGCGCTTTTGGTGAACCCGGCTCCAGCCAACGGCTGGACATGCAGATGGCCGCCCAACGCTTTGGCCAACTGCGCCAGGCCGTGATGCGCGCCAGCGCCCAGAGCCAGCGCGCCGTGAGCAGCCTGCTGCCCCAGCACACCCCAGCCACCTATGGCCGATCCACCGGCGCGGCCTCGCTGCGCGGTGCCGGCCAGGCCTATCTCGCGGCCTGAAGCCCTGCAGCTTCTCCGCGCCCCAGGCGCATCCCACCCCCGCTCGGTGTTTGAACGGCGTTAAGACCTGCGCAGCCCGATCCGGCCTTTACAGCCGCGCGATCGGGACGGCCTGCCGCCCAATCCCGATCACCACCCCACACCGAACGGCCGACCAACTGGCCGAAGACCGAGGGAACGCTTTTTTTGCCCAACAAGGGCCAAGACTGGGCGCGCGACGGATTTGCAGACGCCCCCACGGCGGCACAGGGCCAGTGGTAACGGTCGCTCTGTGTTTCGAATGGGTTTTTGTAGCGCGCCAGCAGTGGCCACGCTCTACGCGCTGACAAGCTGGGCGCCGCTGCAACGGCTCGTCGGCGGAGCCCGCTTGGCCTCAGTGCTCCCGCAGCTTGGTGCGCAGGCGCGCGATCGACTGGCTGTGCAGCTGGCAGATGCGCGACTCGGTCACGCCCAGCACGGCGGCGATTTCTTTCAGATTCATGTCGTGCTCGTAATACATGCTCATGATCTGTTGTTCGCGCTCGGGCAAGACCTTGATGGCCGCCACCAGCGCCATGCGCATGCGCTGGTCGCCCAGCACATGGGAGGGTTCGGCATCGCTGTCGCCCAGGTGCCGGTCCAGAAATCCGTCTTCGTCCTCGCCGTGGCCGCTGATGTCTTCCAGATAGACCAGTTGGGTGCCACGCACCTTGGCCAGCAGGTGCTGGTAGTCCTCCAGCTTCATGCCCATCTCGGCGGCGATTTCGGATTCGATCGGTGCGCGGTGCAGCTTTTGCTGCAGGCGGTGCACCGCTTGTTCGATGTCCTTCTGGCTCTTGCGCGAACCGCGCGACATCCAGTCGCCGCCACGCAGCTCGTCGATCATGGCGCCACGGATGCGCTGGCTGGCAAAGGTTTCGAACTGCACGCCTTGCGAAGGCTCGAACCGCGCAATGGCTTCGGTCAGGCCGATCATGCCGACCTGGATCAAATCGTCCACCTCCACACTGGGAGGCAGTTTGGCGATCATGTGGTGGGCCAGCCGCTTGACCAGCGGGCTGTATTTGGTCAACTGGTCTTCCCGGTTGAGAGTGCCTTTGGCGGTGTACATGGTCAGCTCCATTGCATAGATGCTGCGCGTCGCTCGGGGAGCACAGCGCCGTAGTGCGGATGGGGCACACCCGAGGCCGGAGCGCGGTGCAAGGCGATTTCCAGGACCCGCGAGCCCCAGCGGCTGCAAGGCCAGGCTTCCACGGTTTGCCCCAGATGGCGCAAGGCGCAGTCCTGCACGGTGGCCATCGTTTTGTGCATGCTCTGTTCGGCCACAGCGCCCCCCATGTCCTGGTGCATGAGCACCGGCGCAAGCCCGGCCATGAACAGGTGCTTGAGCGCACTGTAGGCGTCTATCGTGGCCTGGGGCTGGTTCAACAAAGGCACCAGCGGTCTGGCTGGCAGTCCTTCGAGCAGCTCGGCCAAAGCCGGTGCCGGCGCAAACAACAGCAACACCGCGCCACCCGAAAAAGGCGACAACAAGCGAGACAGCGCCACCGCAGCACCACCGGCCCGCACCGTCTGGGCCAGGGCCTGCACACCCAGGGCGGCGGGCATCACCAGCCAGTCGGCGTCGTCTGCGGGACGTGCCAGCCCAGACACCGATGGGTCTTGCAAGGCGTGCAGCAGGCCCAGGTGGCTGCCGTCGCGGCTGTGGCGCCGCTCCGATTCGGTGGCGGTACCGTCCAGGATCACGACCGCGTGGCCCTGGTCGCTGAGGTGTGCCGCCAAGGCGCACAACAATTCGTAGGCCCGGCCCGGCTGCGCCGGACTGGCCACCGGAATGAGCACCGGACCACCACGCGTGGCATGGCCACGCAAGCCGGCGGCTTGGTCAAAACCCGCCTCAAACATGAGCGCCTCCCAGGTGGATCGGGCTTTGCGAAGCCTGCGCGAAATAAAAACCCATGTCGGTGCTGATCGGGTCGTAGGCCGATTTGCCCTGCGTGCCCATGGACATGCGCACCAAGGCGGCACCATCGGCCTGCTGCCAGTCCTCGGGCACGCGCTGGCCGTTGGCCACGCCGCGCAACACCACCTGGTGGCGGATCAGCGCGTCCAGGGCCGGGCCCAGCTTGACGGCCTCGTCCACCTTGGACAGCACCACGCCGTGCAGGCTGCTGGACTTGAAAGCGCTGAGCACATCGTCCAGCGTGTCGCCTTGCGATCCGGCGTTGAGCACCAGGGTCTTCTTGACTTTGGGCATGTCCAGCACATCGAGCATGTCCTGGATGCGCTGGTCGCGCTGGCCGAGGCCGGCGGTGTCGATCACCACCATGCGCTTGCCCGACAACAGGTTGAGCATGTCCTTGAGCGCCGCACGGTCCTGCGCCAGATGGGCCACCACACCCAGCATGCGGCCATAGGCGCGCAACTGTTCGTAGCCCGAGACGCGGTACGTATCCAGCGTGATCAGACCCACGCTACCGGCGCCAAAGGTCTTCACGCAATGCGCGGCCATCTTGGCGGCGGTGGTGGTCTTGCCCACCCCGGTGGCACCCACCAGGGCGACCACGCCACCTTCGTCCACCAGGCTTTCGCCAGCCGGTGCGACTTTCAGGTTGCGCGTGATCACGTCCACCACCCAGCGCATGGCTTCGGGTGCGCCGGAATCGGCGGGAATGCGCTCCAGCACCGCACGCGACATGGCGGGCGAAAAACCGGCCCGGATCAGCTTGAGCATCATGCTGGACTGGATCGGGTTCTGCTTGGACGAACCGAGCCAGGCCAGGGTATTGAAGCGCTCCTCGATCATGTCTTTGAGCGCGTTCAGTTCAACCGAAATGCGGCTGTCGTCCTGGCCAAATGCGCGGGTGTCGCCGCCACGGGTGCGGATCGGTGCGGGTTGCTGCAGGGCCGCACTGGACTCGATTGGCGCGACCGGGATCTGGTTGAAGCGCTGTACCGGCACCACCACGGGCTCCGGTGCGGGCGCGCGAGGCGGTTCGGCCGGCGCGCGCAGCTGCGGTGCTGCCACGGTCTGGCGCGGCGCTTCTTCAGGCACGCCAGAGCTGGATTCGCGGCGCTTGCGCAGCATGCGCTCGCGCACATACTCCTGGAACGACAAGGTGCTCATGGCCAGGGTTTCGGTGTCGCTCTCCACCGATCCGGGCACCGAAGCCGTGGTCGACGAAGCGCTACGGGTTTCGAGCACCGAGCGCACCGGAGCGCCGAGCGCCTTCTGGCGGGTTTCGGCGTGCGCAGCGCTCTGCGCATCGTTGGCCATGCTGGTCAGATTCTCTTCGGCGGTGGCCATCACTTCAAATCCGTCGTCGGTCGAGCGGGTGGAGAGGATGACGGCGCTGTCGCCAAAAATGCGCCGCGCCTTGGCCATGGCCTCGCGCGAGGTGGGGGCGGTGAATCGCTGGATGTTCATGTTGCAAGCTCTCCAAGAATCGGACCAATGCGGATCAGATGGGTGTCGGGAATTTCACTGTGCGCCAGCACCTGCAGGCGGGGTGCTGCGCGGCGCAGCAAACGGGCCATGGAAGTGCGGATCAGGTCGGGCACCAACAGGCAGGCCGGAACGCCTTTTTCTTCCTGTTGGTTGGCAATGTCGGTGGCGGACTTGGAGAGCATTTCGGCCACGCCCGGATCGAGCGCGCCACCGGCACCACCCGAGAGGGCTTGCACCAGCAGGCGCTCCAGGCCGGGTTCGATGGCGATCACTTCGAGCTCTTTCACCGGGCCGTAAATCTGCTGCACGATGGCCGGAGCCAGTGCCATGCGCACGCGCCGGGCCAGTTCGACCGGGTCGGTAGCGTGCTGGGCGTGTTCGGCCAGCGATTCCACAATGGTCCGGATATCGCGCACATGCACAGACTCTTCCAGCAGCAGCTGCAAGACTTTCTGGAAGTTGGCGATAGAGACCAGTTTGGGCACGATTTCCTCGATCAGTTTGGGCGCCAGGCGCGTGACGTGTTCTACAAGTTCCTGGGTCTCGGTTCGGCTCAGTAAACGGGCCGCCTGGACTTGCATCAAGTGTGAAAGATGCGTGGCCAGCACAGTCTCGGAATCAACCACGGTAAAACCCGCCATCTGCGCGTTTTCACGTTGCTTTTCTTCGATCCAGTGCGCGGGCAAACCAAATGCGGGATCGGTGGTCGGGGTGCCGATCAAAGGTGTGCTGATGCCACCGGGGTTGATCGCCAGGAACATGCCGGGGAACACCTCGCCTTCGCCCACCACCACGCCGCGCAGCGTGATGCGGTAGGCGCTGGGGCTGAGTTCCAGGTTGTCGCGCACGTGCACGGCCGGCGGCAGAAAACCCACCTCCTGGGCGAACTTCTTGCGCACACCCTTGATGCGCGTGAGCAGATCGCTTTGGCGCGCTTTGTCCACCAGGGTGATGAGGCGGTAGCCCAGTTCCAGACCCAGCAAGTCCACCGGTTGCAAGTCGTCCCAGGTGGCTTCGCCATCGCTGACTTCGGGTGCGGCCGCAGGTGCTGCAACCGGGCGGCTTTGCTGGTGGTGGCGCCACCAGCAAAGACCTGCAAAACCGGCGGAAAACATCAAGAACACCGTGTGCGGCATGCCGGGCACAACACCCAGCATGAACAACACGCCGGCCACGATGCCGAGCACCCGGGGCGACAGGAACATCTGGTCCACGATCTGGATGCCCAGGTCTTCGTCCTTGCCCACGCGCGACACCACCATGGCGGCGGCCACCGAAATCAGGAGCGAAGGAATCTGCGCCACCAGCGCATCGCCCACCGCCAGCAGGATGTAGCTGTCGGCCGCCGCACCCACCGACAAACCGTGCTGCAGCACACCGACCGCAAAGCCGCCGATGATGTTGATGATCAGAATCAAGATGCCGGCGATGGCGTCGCCGCGCACGAATTTGGACGCACCATCCATGGAGCCGAAAAATTCGGACTCTTCGCCCACTTCGGCGCGCCGCCGCTTGGCCTCTTTCTCGTCGATCAGGCCGGCGTTGAGGTCGGCATCGATCGCCATCTGCTTGCCGGGCATGGCGTCCAGGGTGAAGCGGGCCGAGACTTCGGCGATGCGCTCCGAACCCTTGGTGATCACCACAAAGTTGATCACCACCAGAATCGCAAACACGATGAAACCGACGGCGAAATTGCCGCCGATCAGGAAACTGCCAAAGGCCTCGATCACCGCGCCCGCCGCACCCGGTCCGGTGTGGCCTTCGAGCAGCACCACGCGGGTGGAGGCGACGTTGAGCGAGAGGCGCAACAAGGTGGTCAGCAACAGCACAGTCGGGAAGACCGAGAACTCCAGCGGCCGGCGCATATAGGCCGAGACCATCATCACCACCAGTGCCAGCGCGATGTTGAGCGAGAAGAAGGTGTCGAGCAGCCAGGGCGGCAGTGGCAACACCATCATGGACAACACGGTCATCACCAGCAGCGGGGCCGCAAGGCCTTGCGCCAGCGCAGCGTGTCGCCCGAACCAGGTCTGCCAAAGGGTCAATTGCGCGTTCATGCGGACGGCTCCAGATCATTCTCGGACGGGGGCGGCTTCTTCCAGTGCGGATCGAGCTCGAGCGGCACCTGCGGCGTGGGCACGGCACCGGGCTCGGGTCCCTCACCGCGCATCGACGCCTTGAGCTGGTAGATGTAGGCCAGCACCTGGGCCACGGCGGTGTAGAGCGCCGACGGGATCTCGTCGTCGATCTCGGCGTGGGCAAACAGGGCGCGCGCCAGCATGGGCGACTGCAACACCGGAATCTTGTGTTCGCGCGCCAGGTCGCGGATCTTCATGGCCAGCAAGTCGGCGCCCTTGGCGATCACACGCGGCGCGCTCATGGTGGCTTCGTCGTATTGGATCGCCACCGCGTAGTGGGTGGGGTTCATGACCACCAGGTCGGCGCGCGGCACGGCACCGATGCTGTTGCCCATGGCGAGTTCGCGCTGGCGTTGCCGGCGCTGCTGCTTCACATGGGGGTCGCCTTCGCTTTCCTTGTGCTCGCGCTTGACCTCTTCGCGCGACATCTTCATCCGGTCCGCGTGCAAAAAGGCCTGCAGCGGCACGTCGATGACGGCGAAGAAGGCCACCACCAGCAGCAGCAAACCCACGCCCAGGCTCAACCAGCCGCCAAGCTGGCCCAAGGCGCCCTCCAGCGGTTGCAGCACCAAGGTGCTGAACAGCTCCACGTGGGCCGAGATGAACTGCCACGCCACCAGACCGACCACGGCGGTGATGCCCGAGAGTTTGAAGACCTCGAACAATTGCTGGCGCGAAAACAGGCGCTTCAAGCCCGCCAGCGGGCTCACGCGGGTGATGTCGGGCACGATGGGTTTGGTGCTCAAGGCCCAGCTGCCGGAGGCCACCGCCGATGCCAGCGCCACCGCCAGCACCAGCAGGCCCATCGGCAGGTAAACGATCAGGCCATGGCCGAAACCACCGGCCAGGCGCTCCACCACGGTGCCGGGCTGCAACAGGGACTGGTGGTCAAAATGCAGTTGTTGCTGCAAGGTCTCGAGCATTTGCGAAAAGCCCAAGGGCAGCAAGGCCATCAAGACCATCGCGCCGCCACCCAGCACCGCCAGGTTGGAGAGATCTTTGGAGCGCGGAATCTGGCCGTCGTCCCGCGCCTTTTTCAGGCGTTGGGCGGTGGCGGGCAGGTTCTTGTCTTGGCTGGAGGATTCCATGGATCTGGCTCATCGGGGGATGAGTCAGATTGTGGAAGGCAGCAGGGAAAACTAAAGCGGGATAAAGCGCCGTGCGACGGCGCTATTCGGGGCGTCAGAGCCCGTACTCAGAAACCCAGTTTGGCCAACAGGCTGTCGACCTGGTCCTGGTTGGTCACCACGTCGTTGCGGCCCTGCGGCTGGAACACCGGACCCGCCAAGGTGGGTGGGCCGTCGCCGGCCATGCCTTCCAGCGGAGCGGCGTGCAACAGCAGCTCCAGCAACTGCTTTTCAATATTGGCCGCGATCTCCACCACGCGCTGGATCACTTGTCCGGTCAGATCGTGGAAATCCTGCGCCAGCATCACGTCGGTCAAGCGCTCGTCGCATTCCGCGCTGGTGTGTCCGATGTCGTGCACCCATTCGCGCAGATGGGGGTTCTGGGCCGCCACGGCGGGCATCTGGTTCAGCGCATCGTCCAGTTTTTTGGCCCGATCGGCGATCAGGGCCTGTTTGCGCTTCAACTCATCCACCTGGTTCAGCACCCGCTCGGCCGCATCGCCGGTGAGGTACGCGATAAAGTCCAACCGGGACCGCACATCGGGCATGTCCTGCACCGAACCTTTGAGCTTGGGCGTGTGCCCCAGCTCATCCAGCGCGTCGTGCAACTGGCGGGTGATGCTGCCCAGTCGGTTGAAAACGTCGTCGGTTCGGGGGTCACCAGGGGGTGTCTCGTGCATGTCGGCTCCGCTGTTGGCTGTTGGCTGTTGGAATGGGGTGCAGGGCGCGCCTGGCAGGCATTACAGGCCCATTTTCTTGAAGATGTTGGCCAGCTTGTCCTCCAATGTGGCCTTGGTGAAAGGCTTGACGATATAGCCCGCCGCCCCGCCCTGGGCCGCCGCCACGATGTCTTCCTTGCGGGCTTCGGCGGTGACCATCAACACCGGCAAGTGCTTGAGCTTTTCGTCTTGTTTGATCTGCGTGAGCAAATCAAAGCCGTTCATGTTGGGCATGTTGATGTCGGTCACCACGAAGTTGAAGGAGCCACTGCGCAGTTTGTTGATCGCGACCTGCCCGTCTTCGGCTTCGTCGGCGTCTGTGTGCCCGATCTCCTTCAGCAGGTTGCGCACGATGCGGCGCATGGTGGAGAAGTCGTCGACGATCAAAAATTTCATCGGGGTGGCCATGGAGTCCTACCTGTAGATGGGGGTCATGTTGAGTGAAATGACACGCTTTATGACGCGCCTACGGAATTGTTTTCGGTATTCCCACGGGATTCTGAAGCGCTGAAATAGGGCCGGTAGCGGACGTATTTGACGAATAGTCGGGCATCATGCGTTGCTCGGCCTCGCGCGTCATGACCACGATGCTGATGCGCCGGTTCACCGCCGCGTTGGGCTCGGCCGCGTTCAGCAAGCGGCTCGAAGCCAGGCCCTCGACCCGCAGCAGCTTTTGGTCTGGCAAACCGCCCGAGATCAGTTCGCGCCTCGAGGCGTTGGCCCGGTCCGCCGACAACTCCCAGTTGCTGTAGCCGCGCTGGCCATTGCCATACGGCATGGCGTCGGTGTGCCCGGCCAGGGCGATGCGGTTTTCCACGTCGCCCAGTGCACCACCGATCTCGCGCAAGATGTCGCGCATATACGGTTTCACCAGCGCGCTGCCCACATCGAACATGGGACGGTTCTGCTCGTCCACGATCTGGATGTGCAAACCGTCACCGGTTTTCTCCAGCCGGATCTGCGAACCGTACTCCGACAGTTTGGGGCTGCTGTTGATCAAGGCGCGGATTTTTTGATCCAGCGCCTCGATGCGCGCCGCGTCCTGGCGCGCTTGTTCGGCGCGGGCGACTTGCGCGCCCATGAGCTTGGCGGCCCGCTCGCTGTCGCCGCCATCCACCTGGCCATTGACCATGCTCAGGTCGCGCCCGCCACCAGGCAGGATGCTGTTGCTGTTGCCGCTGCCGTTGCCACCCATGAGCGACACCTTGAGCGGCGCATTGAAATAGCTGGCAATGCCATCGAGCTCGCCCTTGGCGGTGGAACCCAGCAGCCACATGAGCAGAAAGAAAGCCATCATGGCGGTCACGAAGTCGGCGTAGGCGATCTTCCAGGCACCGCCGTGCGCCGCATGCCCACTCTTCTTGATGCGCTTGATGATGATGGGTTGGAGTTTTTTGCCGTCGCCTGCCATGTTGCTGCTCCCGGTTACTTCTTGCCTTTGACATGGCCTTCCAGCTCGACAAAGCTGGGACGCACATCGACAAACAAGACCTTTCGGCCGAATTCGATGGCGGTGCTGGGCGCGTAGCCCTGCATGCTGGCCAAGAGCGTGGTCTTCACGCACAGCAGCTCTTTGCTGCCCTCTTCCATCTTCTGGTCCATCAAGCCGCCCAGCGGTTCAAAAACACCGTAGGCCAGGAGAATGCCCAGAAAGGTACCGACCAGAGCCGAGCCGATCATGGCGCCCAAGATCGCGGGGGGTTGACCCACCGAGCCCATGGTGTTGACCACACCCAGCACGGCGGCAACGATACCGAAAGCCGGCAGACCACCGGCCAGCCGGGCAATCGCCGCCACCGGCGCGTGGGCTTCCTGGTGGTGGGTTTCGATTTCGCTGTCCATCAAGGATTCGATCTCGTGCGCATTCAGGTTGCCCGAGACCATCATGCGCAAGTAGTCGGTGATGAACTCCACCAGATGGTGGTCGCTGGAGATGTTGGCGTACTTCTTGAACAGGGGCGACTGCTCCGGGTTCTCCACATCTTGCTCGATCGCCATCAAGCCTTCCTTGCGGGCCTTTTGCAGAATCTCGTATTGCAAAGCCAGCAACTCCATGTAGCGCGCCTTGGTGAAGCGGCTGCCTTTGAAGCAACCGACCAAGCCTTTGAACGAGGCCTTCACCACTTTCATCTGGTTGTTGATCAGAAAAGCCCCCAAGGCCGCGCCCAGAATGGTGGTCAGCTCAAACGGCAAGGCCTTGAGCACCACGGCGATGTTGCCGCCGTGCAAGATGTACACGCCGAAGATACACAGCATCGAGATGATGAAACCGACGATGACGAACATGTTCTGGACCTTGAAACGGGCGGATCAACCGCGACCAATGAGGGACAAGCCATAGAGACCCGTCAATAAGCCAACTTTAGAGGGGAATGCCCTGGCCTATAAACGCGAAATGGACCCGCATCGGGGTCCATTTCAAGCTTTGGAGAGGTGGTCTGCGGTGTGCGGGGACCCGGCTCTGCCGGGCCACAGGTGTTGCCCCCTGGGGGGAGGCGCCGCAGGCGCTTCGGGGGAGGCCTACTGCAAGCGCAAGCCGCCGCTGGCGCTGCCCTTGCCGGCACGTGCGGGCGGCGAACACAGGCCGCAAACATAGTTGCGGGCGTTCTCGTAGGGCTCGGTCACGAAACTGCCTCCGCAGCACGAACACTTGGTCAGGGCCAGCATGCCGTTGTCGACAAACTTCACCATGCGCCAAGCCCGGGTGACCGACAGCAGCGGCTCGATGGCGCTGGCCTGCATTTGCTCGCTGTAGAGACGGAAGGCCTTGATCACCGTGTCGATCTCTTCCAGAGCACTGGTCTTGGAGAGGTATTCGTAGATGTTCAGGAACAGCGAGGCATGGATGTTGGGCTGCCAGGTGAGAAACCAGTCGGTGGAGAAAGGCAACTGGCCCTTGGACGGCGATTTGCCCGCCACTTCCTTGTACAAGCGCAGCAGGCGCTCGTAAGAGAGGTTGGTTTCGTATTCCAGTACCTGCAGCCGTGCACCGAGCTGGATCAAGGAGATAGCGCGCTCGATATCGCGGGATTCGGTGAGTATGCTTTTGGCAACCATGCTGCTCTCCTGGTACGAAACAAAAAAGAAATGCCATGTGCGCGCGGGCCGGGGCCCGGCGCGAGGCGATTCAGTGGGTCATGGCCTCGGCATAACGGCCGGCCATGAGGATGCTGGCGTGCAGCTGGGTGGTGGTGGTGTTGTCCACCTTCTTCACGTTGTGGTTCGTGAGCAGGTTCCACACCAATTCGTCGTCGACGCGGAAGCGGCACAGCAACATGTTGCTGGATGCGATCTTGAGCAACTGCGCTGGCGAGAGCACCACCAGCAACTCGGCTGCCTCTTCGGTCAGACCCAGGCGGAACAGAGCTTCCGAACGGTCCTGGCGGATGAGGTTTTGCGCCAGCATCAGGTAGGTCAAGTTGGCTTCGCGGATTTCGGCCAAAAGTTGTTCGCTGTCCATGGTGTGTTCCTTCTCGTGAGCCAGGTCGTCGGTGTGAGCGGGTTGCTTACGTTTGCTGACCTGATGTGAGTGATTGTGTCGAAGGTAAAAATTACTTGAATCAGCGAACGGCTGTTTGACCTGTAGGGGTGCACATCGGTCTTGTCAGGTTTTTTCCTACACGCCGTGTCATCCCGGCACCGCCCGCCCGGGCCAGGGCACCGGGGCTGCTCCCCTCCAACCAGCTCCCCCGCCCCGGCCACGGGGCCGGGACAGGCCCCTGAGGCGGGCCAGCGCCCACTGGCGTGCCGCTGGGCACGGCCACCCAGTGGATTGCCTTGCCAAAGGGTCCAGCCGGTCCCACCGGCGCGGTGCAGCGGCCGATTTGCCTTCGCAAGCCCGGTATTCCCGGGATAAGCGGTGAATTGCACCGCGCAAGCCCACTTATTTCGAGCACCTCGGTTTCAACTTTCTCTCAAGATACCTGAGCCATAACCGAAATTGATTGCAACGGACTTCTAAAAAGGTTCGTCGTCCGGCAAGCGAAGCGACCCGTTGGCATCCCGGCTCCCAGAGCCGAACCGACAAGTGCAGCCCAGCTCCGGTCATGGCGGCCAGCCCCCTGGCTGGCGTTGAGATTGGCAGCAATGCCGGATTATTTGTTCAATTTTTTAGGAGTTAGTTATGACCACCATCAACACCAACGTGATGTCTCTCAATGCCCAACGCAACCTGAATGCGTCCACGGGCTCTTTGGCCACCTCCATGCAGCGCCTGTCTTCCGGCCTGCGTGTCAACAGCGCCAAGGACGACGCTGCTGGCCTGGCGATTTCGGAGCGCATGAACGCCCAGGTCAAAGGCCTGAACGTGGCGGCCCGCACCGCCAACGACGGCATCTCGCGGGCGCAAACGGCCGAGGGCGCGCTGGCTGAAATCACCAGCAACTTGCAGCGTATTCGTGAACTGGCGGTGCAGTCGGCCAACTCGACCAATTCATCGTCCGATCGGCTGGCGCTAAATCAGGAGGTGCAG
>NZ_JBFJMY010000037.1:0-18102 GCF_041633695.1 Hydrogenophaga sp. | reverse complement strand
TGTTTGATATCGATGGGACCCTTGTTTCCGCCGGGGGAGCGGGCCGACGTAGCCTGGACCCAGGTTCACTCGCCCGCCCGCGTCCCCGCTCTTGCGTCGGGGCGGTGTGGCAACAGCGGTGGGGGCTTTGACCGCCGATGCGCCCGAAGAAGACGAGGCATTGTCATCGCGACTGGAGCCAACATCAGACCCCCGCTGGGCAGGGGGCAGGTTGGACGCCGGGATGTTGGGGACCACCGGCACGGCGGATGGAACAACCCCACTCGAAGCCCGGGCTGGAAATTGGGCCGGGGCGGTCGTGGCCTCGCTGATCGGATCCGCCAGCAAAACGTAGCGACGGGTAAAGGGTGCATTGCAACCGGCCCGCACATAGACGGTCACGATCGGTTCGTTGACCACCTGGCTGGACTGGATGCGCACAGAACTCTGTGCGTCGGGTGCGGTTTTCTGCACAGCGCTGCGAACGGCTCCCGGCAGCACCTGCGAGTCCCCATAGAAGACATCGGCCTCCATACAGACCGCGGAGACATCTTCGCCTGGCGCCGTCAGCAACTGCACTCGGATGTCCAAAGGACGGCCGATCACGGCGGCGCCGCTGTGCCTCCCCAAGGTTGCCGCAGATCCGCTCCATGCGATTGATAGCAAAATACAGCCAATCCAGATTTGGCGCACGTCGGGTTTCCTCTTTCCAGTGTTGGAACATTTTGTCATAGGTTCTTAGCGCTCCAACTTCAATACTACTTTTATATGCAACCACTATTCAAAACTGTCGGCATTGTGGGAACCGGGGCCATGGGCCGCGGTATCGCACAGATGGCCGCTCAGGCTGGCAGCGATGTGATTCTCTTCGATGTTCAACCCGGCGCCGCAGAAACCGCGCGCCTTGCGCTGCGGGAGACCTGGAACAAGCTGAGCCTCAAGGGCAAACTGACCGCCGAACAGGTGACCGACCTCGAAGCGCGCCTGCAAGTGGCCGGGTCGATCCAAGCGTTGGCTCCGTGCCAACTGGTGATCGAAGCCATCGTCGAGAAGCTCGACGTCAAGCAGCGCTTGTTTGGTGAACTCGAAGGCCTGGTGGCGGCTTCGGCGGTGTTGGCCACCAACACCTCGTCTTTGTCCGTCACCGCCATTGCAGCCGGCCTGCAACGTCCCGAGCAATTGGTGGGCTACCACTTTTTCAATCCGGTTCCGCTGATGAAAGTGGTGGAGGTGATTGCCGGCCTGAAGACCTCCGCGCTTGTCTGCCAGCAGATGACCGACTTCACACGTCAATTTGGGCATACCCCGGTATCGGCACAGGACACACCGGGCTTTATCGTCAACCACGCGGGGCGCGGTTATGGAACCGAAGCGCTGCGGGTGATTGGCGAGCGCGTGGCCGACTTCGCCACCATCGACCGCATCCTGAAAGACCAGATGGGGTTCCGGCTCGGTCCGTTCGAGTTGATGGACTTGACCGCCCTGGACGTGTCGCACCCGGTGATGGAAGCCATTTACCGCCAGTACTTCGACGAGCCGCGCTACCGTCCCAGCGTCATCACCGCACAACGGCTGGCGGGTGGCGTGGTGGGCAAAAAGGTCGGCGAAGGCTTTTACGTCTACACCGATGGCGTGGCCCAAGTACCCGCCGAACCCGCCGTTCCGGTGGTGGCCGAGTTGCCCCCGGTCTGGGTCTCCCCCAAGGCCGCGCGCCGTACCGAAATCTTTCAGTTGCTGAAAGAGCTGGGAGCGCAGATAGAAACCGCTGGCGCGCCCTCTGAGGCAGCGCTGATCCTAGTGGCCCCGCTGGGGCTGGACGTGACCACGCTGGCTGCCGTCGAGCGCCTGGACCCCACCCGCACCATGGGTCTGGACATGATGCTGGAAGACAGCGCCACCAAGCGGCGCGTGCTGGCCACCAACCCGGCCACGCGCATCGATATGCGCGACGCCGCCCACGCCTTGTTCGCGCGCGACGGCAAAGCGGTGAGTGTGGTCCGCGACAGCGGCGGTTTTGTCACGCAGCGGGTGGTGGCCACCATTGTCAACATCGCCGCCGACATGTGCCAGCAAGGCATTTGCAGCCCGGACGATCTCGAACTGGCCGTCACCCTGGGCCTGGGCTATCCCATGGGTCCCTTGGCCATGGGCGACCGCATAGGTCCCACCAACGTGCTGGAAATTCTGTTCAACATGCAAACCGTGTATGGCGACCCGCGCTACCGCCCTTCGCCCTGGTTGCGCCGCCGTGGTGCCCTGGGCCTGAGCCTGAAGCACACCGAGGCCTGATACCCTGCAATCCCATTGAAACGACGATGCCGCTATGACCGCCAGCCTCCAAAGCCACAGCCATGGTCAGACCATGGTGTTGACCATCAGCAATCCGCAACACCGCAACGCCCTCGGCCCGGAGATCTATGCCGCCGGGGTGGAGGCGCTCAATGTGGCCGAAAACAACCCGGATGTGCGCAGCGTGGTGATCACTGGCGAAGGCAGCCATTTCTGCGCCGGCGGCAACCTCGGGCGCTTGCTGGCCAACCGCCAGCAGCCGCCCGAGGTGCAGGCGCAAAGCATCGAGGGTTTGCACAACTGGATCGAGACCATACGGGCCTTTCCCAAACCGGTGGTGGCCGCGGTAGAAGGTTCGTGCGCCGGGGCCGGCTTCTCGCTGGCATTGGCCTGCGACATGGTGGTGGGGGCGCACAACGCCGTCTTTGTCATGGCGTACAGCTCGGTCGGCCTCTCGCCCGACGGTGGCGGCAGCTGGAGTCTGATGCGCGCCCTGCCCCGCGCCACCGCCATGCAGCTGATGCTGTGCGGCGAACGCGTGAGCGCAGAGCGTTTGCAGGCCCTCGGGGTGATCACCCAGGTCACTGCAGCAGCAGAAGCCCTGCCCGAGGCCTTGCGCCTGTGCGAACGCCTCAACGCCCGCGCGCCCAACGCGCTGGCCAGCATCAAGGAACTGGTCAACGACGCCGTGACCGAATCGCTCAACACGCAACTGCGCGCCGAGCGCGACCACTTTGTGCGCAACCTGCACCACGCCAACGCGGGCGAAGGCATTGCCGCCTTTCTGGACAAGCGCCCCGCCCAATACCGCTGAGCGACACGCTTGCAAGGCGGCCTGCGGGCCGACTGACCAGCCCCGCCCTCCCCTGCGTGGGACGCGTTGGGGACAAGTCCCACACAAACCCTGATGCGCCGCGCCGGTCTCCGTAGCGACAATGTAGGCTCACACAGTCACCCATAAGACAGGCAATGGACGAACCGATTCTGACAATGGACGAACGCGAGGCGATCAACAGTGGTCGCTGGTTCAACAGTCTTTCTCCCTCACTGCGTCACGACATTCTCCGATGCGCCTACGTCAAACGCTTCAAGGACGGCGACCTGATCGTCGCCCGCGGCGACCCTCCTTCCGAATGGACGGCGGTGGCCCGCGGAGCGGTGCGCGTGAGTTCGACCTCGCTCTCGGGCAAGCAGATCACGCTGACCTATGTGGAGCCGGGCGTGTGGTTTGGCGATGTGGCCATGTTCGACGGCGACCAGCGCACGCACGATGCGTATGCCCACGACGCCACCACTTTGCTGTGCGTGGCCCGGACCGATTTCCAGAAAATTCTCAGCACCCACATCGAGCTCTACGAGGCCTTGATGCGTTTGCAGGCGCGGCGCATCCGCACCTTGTTCGGACTGGTCGAAGATCTCAACACCTTGCCGCTGCGCGCGCGTCTGGCCAAGCAGTTGCTGCACCTGGTGCGCAGCTACGGCTCACCCTGTCTGGCCGACGGCAACGAAACGCGCATTGGTCTGCAGCTCGCACAAGAAGAGCTGGCGCAACTGCTGGGCGCATCGCGCCAGCGTGTGAACCAGGAACTCAAATCGATGGAGCGCGAGAACGCGATCCGCATCGAACCGGGTGGGCTGGTGGTGCGCAACCGCGAAATGCTGATGCGCATCGCCGAAACCGAGTCCTGACCCGCCGCCTTTTCACCGCCGTTCGGGTCGCCCGCTGTACGGTCAACACGGAACCACGCGCATGACCGATACGCAGAACTTCACCGGCACCAAAGCGGTGGCAGACCAGCACGCCTTCGATATCGGCGCTCTGGCGCAATGGCTGGAAGCCCACATGGCCGGCTTTCAGGGCCCGCTGACGGTGGAGATGTTCAAGGGCGGTCAATCGAACCCGACCTACAAACTCATCACACCGCAGCGCGCTTATGTGATGCGGGCAAAGCCCGGCCACGTGGCCAAACTGCTGCCATCGGCCCATGCCATCGAGCGCGAATTCCGCGTGATGGGCGCACTGCACGGCACGGGCGTGCCGGTGGCGGACATGCACGTTTTGTGCGAAGACGAGTCGGTGATCGGGCGTGCTTTTTACGTCATGCAGTGCGTCGAAGGGCGTGTGCTGTGGGACCAGTCTTTGCCGGGCATGACGGCGCCGCAGCGGCGCGACATCTACCTGGAGATGAACCGGGTCATGGCGGCACTGCACCGGGTCGACCCCATGGCGATTGGCCTGGAGAGCTACGGCAAACCCGGCAACTATTTCGACCGGCAGATCGGCCGCTGGAGCAAGCAATACGTCGCGTCGGTCACGCAGCCGATTCCTGAAATGGACCAGCTGATGCGGTGGTTGCCCGAAAACATGCCGGCCATGGCGCAAGACGCTTCGATGGTGTCCATCGTGCACGGCGACTACCGGCTGGACAACCTGATGTTCCACCCCAGCGAGCCCCGGGTGCTCGCCATCCTGGACTGGGAGCTCTCCACGCTGGGGCATCCGCTGGCCGATTTCAGTTACCACTGCATGGCCTGGCACATACCGCCGGGCGCCTTCCGGGGCATCGCCGGGCTCGACTGGGCAGCGCTGGGCATTCCATCGGAAGAAGAGTACATCGCGCGCTACTGCGAAGGCACGGGTTTTGCCACGCCGGACCAACTCAAGGCCGACTGGAACTTCTACCTGGCCTACAACATGTTCCGCCTCGCGGCCATTCTGCAAGGCATTGCCAAGCGGGTGGAAGCCGGCACCGCGTCCAGCGCGCAAGCCGTCAAGTCCGCAGCTGGCGCGCGCCCCATGGCCGAACTGGCCTGGCATTTCGCTCAAAAAACAGGGCGGACCTGACCCCTCGGCCGGGATCAGCCCCGTTTCGCTTCACGCACCACAAGGAGATACGATGCATTTTGATTACACCGACAAGGTCAAGTCCATGCGCGAGCAATTGCTCGCCTTCATGGACGAACACGTTTATCCCAACGAGGGGCGCTTCTACGCCGAGATCGCGGAAAACCGCGCCAAGGGCAATGCCTGGATTCCGACCAAAATCGTGGAGGAACTCAAACCCAAGGCCCGTGCCGCCGGCCTGTGGAACCTGTTCCTGCCCAAGAGCCCGCGCGCGCCGCAAGGCCTGTCGAATCTGGAATACGCGCCCATGTGCGAAATCATGGGCCGCGTGCCCTTCGCCGCCGAGGTGTTCAACTGCTCCGCGCCCGACACCGGCAACATGGAAACGCTGGAGCGCTACGCCAGCGAAGCCATCAAGGACGAGTGGCTGGAACCCTTGCTGCGCGGCGAAGTCCGCTCCGCCTTTCTGATGACCGAGCCGGACGTGGCCTCTTCAGACGCCACCAACATCGAGTGCAAGATCGAGCGCCAAGGCGATGAATACGTCATCAATGGTCGCAAATGGTGGTCGTCCGGCGCCGGCGATCCGCGCTGTGCCGTGTACATCGTGATGGGCAAGACCGACCCGGAAGCGGGCCGTCACCAGCAACAATCCATGATCGTGGTGCCCGCCAAGACGCCCGGCATCACCGTGGTGCGCCCGCTCTCGGTATTTGGTTACGACGATGCGCCGCACGGCCACATGGAAGTGCTGCTGAAGGATGTGCGCGTGCCGGTCGGCAACATCTTGCTGGGCGAAGGCCGCGGCTTTGAAATTGCGCAAGGCCGCCTTGGCCCTGGCCGCATCCACCATTGCATGCGCTCCATTGGCGCTGCCGAACGCGCCCTCGAACTCATGTGCAAGCGGCTCAACAGCCGCGTCGCCTTCGGCAAGCCCGTCTCGGCCCAGTCGGTCTGGCACGAGCGCATCGCCGATGCACGTTGCCGCATCGAAATGGCGCGTCTGCTCACGCTCAAGGCCGCCTACATGATGGACACGGTGGGCAACAAGGTCGCCAAGGCCGAAATCGCCATGATCAAGGTGGTGGCGCCCAACATGGCTTGCGACATCATCGACATGGCCATCCAGGCCCACGGCGGTGGTGGCGTGAGCGACGACTTTCCCCTGGCCTACGCCTACGCCGGCCAGCGCACCCTGCGCCTGGCCGATGGCCCGGACGAGGTGCACAGGGTATCGATTGCCAAGCTGGAACTGGCCAAACACCTCGCGCTCAAGGGCGAGGTGGACATGCCCGTGACACGCGGCAGCTGACACCGCCAGACGCCGCGCCAACACAGGCACAACCGGGAGAGCGGTTTCCCGGTTGTCGTCTAGCGTGGTGGTGCCGTCTTTGCGGGATACCGCGAGGCGGCCCAGAACAGTTCCAGCGCCTGCACTTCACGCACAGCATCTCCGCGCGCCGGCAACTGCATACGCAGATAGCGGTTGCCGCCCTGCTGCATCAACAGCAACGGTTCGTCGTCGCGCGAAACCGGTAGGGCCAGCAACGGCTGCAGACACTCGGCGCCCAACCACTGGCGCGCTTGCTCCGGCTGGTCGCCCAAGACCACGAAACGGCGCCAGAACGACGGCGGCGGGCCTGCCCAGGCGAGCTTGCGGTACATCGCCAACCAGCGCAATTCTTCGGGCAAGGGTTCTTGCGTGGTTTGAAGGTTGTCGGTGTACTGCTCGTACAGCGTATGGGATTGCTGCTCCAGCTGCTGCTTCAAGTGCTGCCCCATCAACACCACAGATCCCGGCAAGGCCATGCCCAATTCCGCGCGTGCAGACAACTCCAATCCGCGCACGAAACCGCGCGAGGGTTCACCGCACACGATGCGCAAGACCGGCCCCGGCGCTTCACCCACCATGGTGTAGTGCGCGCCAACGCCGGGCGTGAAGACCAAGCCCTTGTCAGCGGCAAAGGCGCCGAGCGCACGGTGGCGATCCGCCTGCCCGGCCAGGGTGTTCCAGAGTTGCTTCCACATGCCGCAGAGATTTCCCTTAAAGTTGACGCGGCTTCCACCGACCGACCCGCCATTCACACACAAGCACCACCATGATCGACGTCTATTCCTGGCCCACGCCCAACGGGCACAAAATCCACATCATGCTCGAAGAGTGTGGCCTTCGTCTGGGCCGGGATTGGCGGGTACACCCCGTCAACATCGGCCAGGGTGACCAATTCCAGCCCGACTTCCTCAAGATCAGCCCCAACAACAAAATTCCGGCCCTGGTAGATCCCATTGGCCCCGACGGCAAACCGATATCGCTGTTCGAGTCCGGCGCGATTCTTTTGTACCTGGCCAGCAAAACCGGCAAGTTCCTACCCCGATCAGATCGGCAGAAATTCAAGGTTCTGGAGTGGTTGATGTTCCAGATGGGTGGCGTAGGCCCGATGCTGGGGCAGGCGCACCACTTTCGCATGTACGCGCCCGAGAAGATCGAGTACGCGGTCAACCGCTACACCAACGAAGCAAAACGCCTCTACGGCGTGATGGACCGCCAGCTGGAAAACACCGCCTATATCGCCGGAGCCCAGTACAGCGTGGCCGACATCGCCATCTTTCCCTGGCTGCGCAGCTGGCAAAACCAGGGCATTGACTGGGCCGATTTCCCACACCTGAAAGCCTGGTTCGACCGCATCGCGGCCCGCCCGGCCGTGCAACGCGGCGTGGCCGTGCTGGCCGATGCCCGCAAGCCGCTGACCGATGACAAGGCACGCGATCTGCTGTTTGGCAAAGGCCAATACGAGAAGCGATAAAGAAAGATCGAGCGTGCGCCAAGAACGGGCCGACAAACAGGTACAATCTCGCACTTAGTCGGAGCGTAGCGCAGCCTGGTAGCGCATCTGCTTTGGGAGCAGAGGGTCGCGAGTTCGAATCCCGCCGCTCCGACCATCAAAACGAAAAAAGGTCCACAGCGTGGGCCTTTTTTTCTTGGCACGATCGAAGACCGTTGTCTGCCCGTAGCTCAACCGGATAGAGCAGCTGCCTTCTCTGCAGCGAGTCGGTTGTAGCAACATCGCCATATGGCAGCAACGTAGAACACAATTTTTTCAGAGGGCCCCGAAGGGAAACCCTCGATCCGCGGCGTTAGCTCAGCTGGATAGAGCAACGGCCTTCTAAGCCGTAGGTCAGAGGTTCGAGCCCTCTACGCCGTACCACCCAACGGGTCAGCAGAGAGCGGTCCCCGCGACCGCCTTGGCCCACTTGGCAGCGTCAAAGCCGTGGGCCCGTCAGCGGCCAGCAACCACAGTGCGTTCGATCACCCGGTCGTCCCCCAGCACGATCAGCGCAAACAGCAGCTCGGCCAGGTTGTTGGCCTGTGCGGTTTTGCGGGCCAGCAGCGGCGTGGCTTGGGGGTTCAGCACCACGAAGTCGGCCTCTTGGCCGGGTTGCAGGTTGCCGACCACGCCAGCCAACCCCAGCGCCTGGGCCGCACCCGCCGTGTGTTGCCACCAGAGTTCGCCCGGGGTGAGGCTGGTGCCGGTTTTGCTCTGGCCCTCGCGCCCCACGTAGTACGCGGCGAGCATGGTGTGAAAAGGTGAAAAGCTGGTGCCGCCCCCGACGTCACTGGCCAGACCGTAGGCCATGCCCGCTTCTTCCGCAGCCAGGTAGTCGAAGAAGCCGCTACCCAGAAACAGGTTGCTGGTCGGGCTGACCGCCGCCGCCGCACCGGTCTCGCGCATCAGAGCGCGGTCGGTCGCATCCAGGTGTATGCAGTGGGCGTACACGGCGCGCTCACGCAAAAGGCCAAAACGCTGGTACACGTCCAGGTAGCTGCGGGCCTGTGGAAACAGCTCGGCCACCCAGCGCACCTCGTCGCGGTTTTCCGCCACATGCGACTGGATCCACACCTCGGGGTACTTCGCGGCCAGTTCGCCCGCGCCGCGCAACTGCTCGGGTGTGCTGGTGGGCGCGAAACGCGGGGTGATGGCATAGCCCAACCGGTCCACGCCCTGCCATTTGTTGATCAAACGCTCGGTATCGATCAGGCTTTGTTCGGTTTGGTCGCGCACACCGTCGGGGCTGTGCCGGTCTTGCAAAACCTTGCCGGTGATGAAGCGCAAGCCCCGCGCCTGGGCGGCTTCGAACATGGCGTCTACCGAAGCGGGGTGCGAAGTGGCAAAGGCGAGCGCCGTGGTGACCCCGTTGCACTGCAATTCGTCCAGAAAGAACCCGGCCACTTCGCGTGCATGCACCGGATCGGAAAACCGCGATTCGTGGGGAAAGGTGTAGTTCTCCAGCCAGGGCAGCAAGCCCTCAGCCGGCGCACCGATCACGTCGGTCTGCGGGTAGTGGATGTGCATGTCCACAAAACCGGGCGCGATCAGGCGACCGCGCAGATCCTCCACATGCACGCCCGGGTATTGGGCGAGCAGCGTGGCGTGGTCGCCCACGGCCTGCACCACGTTGCGCCCTTGCGCGTTGGCGGCCACGACCAACAAACCATCGGTCTCATACACCGGCTGGTGGTCGTCGGAAAATCGCAGAATGGCGGAACGGTAGGCTTGCATAAGCCTTGTAGCTTAGCCGCCACGCCGCCTTCTAGGCATAGCGGTGCGGCAATAGCCCATATACGTGCGGTACTACACAGATCAGCGCAGATCAACGAGGCAACGGGCCTTGCACGCCTTCGACCAGCCAGTTCATTTCCAGAATCTGGGCATCGGTCAAAGCCTGACCGGCAGGCAGCACCACCCGGCCCTGGTTGTCGCGCACATCGACGCGGGCGGAAAAGGGCTGAAGCCTGCCACGGGCCATGTCCGCTTGCCGGGCCAGCACCTCGCTGCGCACCTTGGCCGGCACTTTGCTGCCAAAACCGTCGACCCGGATCATCCCGTCTTTCACGCCCCCCCAGACGCGGGCGCTTTGCCAGGTGCCGTTCAGCACGGCCTGGACGCGGCGGGTGTAGTAGTCGCCCCAAAGGTGGGTGACGGCGGCGATTTGCGCGTCGGGCGCGATTTTGCGCATGTCGGAGTGGTAGGCCACGGCCAGCTTGCCGCGCTCCTGGGCGGCGCTCATCACGGCGGTGGAGCCGGTGTGAAAAGCCAGCACTTCGGCGCCCTGGTTCATCAAGGTCATCGCCGCATCGCGCTCGCGCGCCGGGTTGAACCACTCACCCAACCAGACCACGTGCACGGTGGCAGCCGGGTTGACCGAGCGCATGCCCAGCGTGAAGGCGTTGATGCCCTGGATCACCTCGGGAATCGGAAAACCCGCCACATAACCCGCCTGTGTGGCCATGCGCCCGGCGGCA
Source organism: Hydrogenophaga sp. (assembly GCF_041633695.1). Taxonomy (GTDB): domain Bacteria; phylum Pseudomonadota; class Gammaproteobacteria; order Burkholderiales; family Burkholderiaceae_C; genus Hydrogenophaga. Next base: position 7,687 of record NZ_JBFJMY010000037.1, on the reverse strand, counting down.
ATGCCCGCCAGGTAGCGGCCTTCGTAGTAGCGCGCATTGGCCGTGGCCACGTTGAGCGCGGTCTTGTAGCCGGTGATGGACTCGAACTTCACGTCGGGAAAATCCCGCGCCACTTTCAGTGTCGGCTCCATGTAGCCAAAACTGGGCGTGAAGATGATGCGGTTCCCCTGTTGGGCCAGATCGCGGATGACACGTTCGGCGTCCGCCCCTTCGGCCACGTTCTCCACGTATTGGGTCTGCACCCGCCCGCCCAGAGCGGCCTGCACCGCCAGCCGCCCTTGTTCGTGCTGGCGCACCCAGCCCGCTGGAGTCAGCGGCGCCACATACACGAATGCGGCCTTGAGGGGTTCAATTTGGGACGGTGCGGCGGCGCTCGTCTGGGCCACAACGGGCAGCGCGGCGGTGAAAGAAAAACAGGCAGCCAGAGTGGCGCAGGCGCGCCGGGCCACGAGGTTTTTGTACATGGTGTTCCTCTACATGGCTTCCGATGGGACAAAAAAAGCGAGCCGGGGAAGCACCGGCTCGCTGGTGGGGATTGTAGCCCTGGCGCGTGAACAGGCCCTAGCCTGCGTGTTCGGCCACCGCCTCGTCGAGCGTGATCAAAAACGCCGCGCGCGCATCCTCCGATAGGAAGCTGGCTTCAAAACTGTTGCAGGCCAGCGTGATCACGTCGGCTTCGCTCAAGTCCAGTGCCTGTACCGTGGCCACAAAATTCTGGTTCATGTAGCCGCCAAAATACGCCGGGTCGTCGGAGTTCACCGTGGCGCACAAACCCGCTTGCAGCAGGCGCTTCATGGGGTGGTGCACCAGATCATCCACCACGCAGAGCTTGAGGTTGGACAAGGGGCAAACCGTGAGCGGTATGCGGGTCTGGGCCAGGTGTTCCACCAGCGCCGGGTCTTCGAGACAGCGCACGCCGTGGTCGATGCGCTCGACCTTGAGCACGCTCAGCGCCTGCCAGATGTAGTCGGGCGGTCCCTCTTCCCCGGCGTGCGCCACGGTGCGCAGGCCCAGTTCGCGGCAGCGCGCAAACACCTGGGCGAACTTGCTCGGTGGGTGCCCCATTTCGCTCGAATCCAGCCCCACGCCAATGAAGTGCTCGCGGTAGGGCAGCGCCGCGTCCAAGGTGGCGAAGGCGTCTTCTTCGCTCAGGTGGCGCAGAAAGCACAAGATCAGCGCCGAGCTGATGCCGAGCCGGGTTTTCGCGTCGGCACAGGCGCGCGACAGGCCGGCGATCACCACCGCCATGGGCACGCCACGGGCGGTGTGGGTCTGCGGGTCGAAGAACAGCTCGGCGTGCACCACCTTGTCGGCCTGGGCGCGCTCAAAGTAGGCCCACGCCATGTCGTAAAAATCGGCCTCGTGCAGCAGCACGCTGGCCCCGGCGTAGTAGATGTCGAGAAAGCTTTGCAGATCGGTGAAGGCATAGGCGCGGCGCAAGGCTTCAACGTCGGCGTACGGCAGTTTCACGCCGTTGCGTTGCGCCAAAGCGAAGATCAGCTCGGGCTCCAAGGAGCCTTCGATGTGGATGTGCAGCTCGGCCTTGGGCAGGTTTTGCGCCAGAAGCATGGCTTTGCGTGTGGGTTCGGGAATCACAAGCGGTCCTTTCAGAGGTTCTTTCGATTCAGGTCACGCCCAGGCTGATGCCCAGGCGCGAGAGATAGCGCCGGTAGGCGCCAGACATGCGGTCCGCCGGGCTGTGCACCTCGCTTGCCGGGCGCTCGCGTCCGATCGGCAAGCGCTTGGGCATCTGGGATTCCACCACCGGGCGGTCCTGCGCAAACACGGCGTCCTGAAAGGCGCGCAGCGCTTCGTCGCTGGCGCTGTCGCCCAGCGTGGCCATGGCAAACCAGGCGGTGCAGCTTTGATCCGTATCCGGGCGTATAAACAAGGCAATCGCGTTGCTCACCGGGTCGCCCAAGGCGGCGTCTTTGCGCAACACGGCGGCAAACGGGTGTGGCACCGCGTAGCGGTAAGCCACCCAGGCACCTTCCGTGCCACACGCAGAGGCACCGGCGTAAGCGCGCGGCTGCCAGGCGCGGCAGTCGCTGGCGATCAAGCCTTCGGCCTGTTCCAGCACCTGTCCGGTTTGCACTTGCGCGTGGCTGCGTTCACCCAGCCAGCCCTCGTGCACAAAGCCGAAATGGCTCAGATCGAGAAAATTTTCCACCAGGCGCGGTGCGCTGGTCTGCAACCCGTAGGGGCCACACAAGACCTGCCGCCAGGCACGGTCCGAACCCTGCTCAAACAGCGGCACTTCGTTCAGTGGCCCTGGCAACTCGGGGCCGGGCGGGCTCAGGCGCACCCAGACCAGGCCATAACGTTCCTGCGCTTCAAACACGGTCGCGCTGTGCCCCACTGGCGGCACAAAGGCCGGGTCCGCTGGCACATGGACGCAGCGCCCGACCGACACTGGCGCGTCCTGCGCAGCCGCCTCGTCGCCCGCCAGTTGCCAGCCGTGGTAAGGGCACTCCAGGCGCGCGCCACGCACATGCAGCAACACACGGCCCAACGACAACTGGGCACCCCGGTGTGGGCAGCGGTCGGCCCAGGCGTGTACACGACCCGCTTCGCCTTCGTGGCGCGGTTCGCGCCACAACACCAGCGGCTCGCCCAGCAGCGTGCACGCCAAGGGAGCATCACGCACTTGCAGCGATGCCACCACCGGGTGCCAGAGTTGCCGTTCGATCACATGCTCTCCAAAAGAAAAAAGCTGCCCGCAGACAGCTTTCGAGCGCCGAGGTCACAGGCGCGCCAGACGGGTGCTGGATCCGGGCGCGGCGCCTTGCCGCCACGCCCTGCACCCGTGCGACTGGCCGGGCTCAGTTGCCTGGAACCTTGCCTTCCACGCCCTTCACATAAAACTTCACACCGCCCAGGAACGCGTCGTCTGCCACGGCGTCCTTGGCCAGCACCTCTTTGCCATCCGAGCCCATGATCGGGCCTTTCCAGATCGAGAAGCTGCCGTCTTTCAGACCTGCCTTCACCTCGTCCAGCTTGGTCTTCACTTCGGCCGGCACGTCTTCGGCCACCGACACCATGTCGATCGCGCCTTCTTTCACGCCCCACCAGACACCACCGGTGCTCCAGGTACCGTCCAACGCGTCCTTGGTGGCCTTGATGTAGTAAGGCGCCCAGTTGATGACGGCCGAACCCAGGTGGGCTTTGGGGCCGTAGGCGCTCATGTCGGAATCCCAGCCAAAGGCGCGCTTGCCCAGCTTCTCGGCCGTTTGCAGCACCGCCGACGAATCGGTGTTCTGCATCAGCACGTCGGCGCCGCCGTTGATCAGCGAGGTGGCGGCTTCGGTTTCTTTCGGTGGGTCGAACCAGCCGTTGACCCAGACCACCTTGGTCTTGACCTTGGGGTTCACGCTTTGTGCACCCAGCGTGAAACTGTTGATGTTGCGGATCACTTCAGGGATTGGGATCGAGGCGACCACACCCAGGGTATTGGTCTTGGTCATGCCGCCCGCGATCACGCCGGCCATGTAGGCGCCTTCGTAGGTGCGGCTGTCGTAGGTGCGCATGTTCGGCGCGGTTTTGTAGCCGGTGGCGTGTTCGAACTTCACGTCGGGGAAGTCCGGCGCCACCTTCATCATGGGTTCCATGTAGCCAAAGGTGGTGCCAAAAATCACCTTGTTGCCCTGGCTGGCCAGATCGCGCAAGACACGCTCGGCGTCGGCGCTCTCGGGCACGTTCTCCACGAAACTGGTCACGACTTTGTCGCCGAACTCGGCTTCCACCGCCTTGCGGCCGTTGTCGTGGGCAAAGGTCCAGCCGCCATCGCCCACCGGGCCGACGTAGGCAAAAGCGATTTTCAGCGGCTCGGGCTTGGGCGCTTCGGCGGCCACCGGTGCGGGCGCAGGTGCCGGCGCCGGCTCTTCCTTCTTGCCGCAGCCGATCAGCGCGGCGCTGGCCACTGCCGTCAGGGCAGCAAGCTTCATCAGGGAACGTTTGCTCAGGTCAGTCATGGAAACCTCTTGGTGGGTGGGTAGAAAAAAAGAAACGCCAAATGTTATTGAAACACGAATCGCCCCGTTGATCCGCGCCCGTCGCCATCCAGAGACACCGCCGGGCCGCCCTTCGACAGACTCGGGACGGACGGCTGGTGTCGCCTCTCGGGGGTGACGCCGAAGGCGGCGCGAGGGGCCTTCATCACGCGCCGGGGTAAAAGGGCTTTCCAATCGACGTCGGCATGTTGATGCGTATCCAGGTCGGGTTGCGCGAGATCAAGACCAGCACCACGATGGTGGCCAGGTACGGCATCATGGTCAGGAACTGGCTCGGCACGTTCACGCCCACCCCTTGCAGGTGGAACTGCAACATGGTCACGCCGCCAAACAGGTAGGCGCCGAGTAGCACCCGGGCCGGGCGCCAGGTAGCGAAGGTGGTGAGAGCCAACGCGATCCAGCCCTTGCCGGCGATCATGCCTTCGACCCACAAAGGCGTGTAGCTGGTGGACACATACGCCCCGGCCAGACCGCAGAGCGCACCGCCCGCCACCACCGCCATCAGCCGGATGCGGCGCACCGGGTAGCCCAGCGCGTGCGCCGACTCGGGGCTTTCGCCCACGCTGCGCAAGACCAGACCGCTGCGGGTGCGGTAGAGAAACCAGATCAAGACAAACACGATGCCCACGCAGACGTACACCATGGGGTGCTGGCGAAACAGCGCCGGGCCCAGCAGCGGAATATCGCCCAGCAGCGGGATCGCGTACTGCCCTTGTTCGGGCAGCTTTTCCTGCACATAGCCCGTGCCGGCAAAGGCGGAGAAACCGGCCCCGAACAGCGACAAGGCCAGGCCGGTGGCGTACTGGTTGGTGTTGAGCCAGATCACCAGCACGCCAAAAATGGCCGCCAGCAACGCACCCACCACCATGCCCGCCGCCAGCCCCGCCACGGTGCTGCCGGTGTGCACCACGGCGGCAAAACCGGCCAGTGCGGAGCACAGCATCATGCCCTCGGCGCCCAGGTTCACGATGCCGGCCTTTTCGTTGATGAGCAGGCCCAGCGCCGCCAGCGCCAACACGGTACCGGCGTTGAGCGAGGCGCCCAACAACAATGCAATGGATTCCATCACAGGCCTCCTTCGGAACGGGGTTGTGCTCTGGCAGTCCCCTCCACGGGCACCGCAGTACCGGCTTCGCCGGGCTGCAGGTGTTGCCCCCTCAAGGGGGTCGCGCGCAACGCGGCGGGGGTAGACCATCTCACGCGGTAAGCGATCAAGGTGTCGCAGGCCAACAAAGCAAACAGCAGCAAGCCCTGGAACACGCCGGTGAGCGACTTGGACAAACCCAGGCGCGATTGCGCGAGTTCGCCGCCGATGTAGAACATGCTCATCAGAATCGCCGAAAACACGATGCCCACCGGATGCAGGCGCCCGACAAAGGCCACGATGATGGCGGCAAAACCGTAGCCTGCGGGTACGTAAGGTGTGAGCTGCCCGATCGGCCCCGCCACCTCCAGCGCACCGGCCAGACCGGCGGTGCCGCCCGAGATCAGCAACGCAATCCACAAGGCTTTGCGCGACGAAAAACCCGCGTAGCGCGCCGCCGCTGGCGCCAGACCGCCGACTTGCTGCGCAAACCCGGAATAGGTCCGGAACAAAAATACCCACACCGCCGCCACGCCAGCCAGCGCCAGCAACAGACCCACGTTGACCCGGCTGCCCTGCATCAGGCGCGGGATCTGCGTCACCGCTTCAAAGGTTTTGGTTTGCGGGAAGTTGTAGCCGTTGGGGTCTTTCCAGGGGCCGTAGACCAGGAAGTTCAGCACCTGGATCGCCACGTAGACCAGCATCAGACTGACCAGGATTTCGTTGGCGTTGAAGCGGTCGCGCAGCAAAGCGGTGATACCGCCCCAGACCATGCCACCCACCACGCCCGCGACCAAAATGGCGGGCACGATCCACCCGCCGGTGCCTGGACCGGCCATCAAGGCCACTCCGGCAGCAAACACCGCGCCGATGACGTACTGCCCCTCGGCTCCGATGTTCCAGACGTTGGAGCGGAAACACACGGCCAGGCCCAGCGCGATGATCATCAGCGGCGTGGCCTTGACCATCAACTCCGACAGCGCGTAGCCGCTTTTGATCGGCTCCCAGAAAAACACCTGCAGGCCGCGCACCGGGTCCTTGCCCAGCAGGCTGAACAGAATCACCCCAACCACCACCGTGATCGCCAGCGCCAGCAAGGGCGAGGCGTAGCCCCAGCGCGCCGAGGGTTGTGGTCTGACTTCAAGCCGCAGCATCGGCACTCTCCTTTTGGCGGGCGGCGCCGCTGTCCCAAAGACCCGACATCCATTCACCGATCAGCTCGACGCTGGCGTCGGCCCGGTCCACGCTGGGCGACAAGCGCCCCTTGGCGATCACGTGCAGGCGGTCGCAAATTTCAAACAATTCGTCGAGCTCTTCGCTCACCACCAGCACCGCACACCCAGCGTCGCGCAAAGCCAGGATCTCGCCCCGTATCTGCGCCGACGCACCCACGTCCACACCCCAGGTGGGCTGGCTCACGATCAGCAGCTTGGGCTTGGCCTCGATCTCGCGGCCCACAATGAATTTCTGCAAATTGCCGCCCGACAGCGATTTGGCCGCCGCTCCCGGCCCGTTGGCCTTGACGTTGTAGCGCGCGATCACACCCTCGGCCTGCCGCTTCAGCACACCCAGGCGCAACCAGCCCCCCACGCCCAGCGCATCCCGGCGCGAGAGCAAAAGGTTTTGCGCCAGCGACAACGTGGGCACGGCGCCCCGGCCCAGGCGTTCTTCGGGCACAAAATGCAGGCCCAGGGCGCGGCGCCTGCCCGGGGTCATCTGGGCCACGTCGCGGCTGCCCACGCGGATGCTGCCTGGCGGCGCACGCGTGCTTTCGCCCGAGAGCGCAAACAGCAACTCGCTTTGCCCGTTGCCCGACACCCCTGCGATGCCCACCACCTCGCCCGCCCGCACGCACAGCGCCACGTCTTGCAAGTGGGTACCAAACGGGTCTTCGCTGTCCTGCGTGAGGCCTTCCACCTGCAGCACTTCGGCCCCCGCCTGGAGTTTGCGCACCGTCAGGGCGGGCGGCTCGGCGCCGATCATCAGGCGCGACAGCGACGCATTGCTTTCTTCTTGCGGGTTGCACACACCCGTGACCACGCCCCCGCGCAGCACGGTGCAAGCGGTGCACAGCTCGCGGATCTCGTGCAGCTTGTGGCTGATGTACAGAATGCTGCAGCCTTCGCTGGAGAGCTTCTTCAGGACCACGAACAATTTTTCCACCGCCTGCGGCGTGAGCACCGACGTGGGCTCGTCCAGAATCAACAACTGGGGATTGGTGAGCAGCGAACGGATGATCTCGACCCGCTGCATCTCGCCCACACTCAAGGTGTGCACCGGCCGGTTGGGATCGATCTCCAGCCCGTACTCCGCCGCCTTGGCCGTGATGCTGGCGCCCACCTCGGTCAAACTCAGGCTTTTGTCCAGGCCCAGCCACACGTTTTCGGCCACGGTCAGGGTGTCGAACAGGCTGAAATGCTGGAACACCATGCTGATGCCCAGGGCGCGCGCTTCCTGCGGGTTGCGGATGTGCACCGGGCGGCCATTGAACATGACCGAGCCTTCGTCCGGCTTGACCGAGCCGTAGATGATCTTCATCAGCGTGGACTTGCCCGCGCCGTTCTCGCCCAGCACCGCGTGCACCTCGCCGGGC
>NZ_JBFJMY010000036.1:0-18155 GCF_041633695.1 Hydrogenophaga sp. | reverse complement strand
TGTTCTTGCGCGAGAAAAAAATCGGCCCACTCGAAGGTTTCCGCTCCAAGGCGGGCTGGCCGTTCACCGCCGAGATCGCGCTCAAGTACAGCGAGGACGACAAGAACTGGAAGCTCGAGTTCGATTTTGGTGACGACAAGAACGAAGAATCCGGCGAGATCGTCGACTTCAGCGGCAGCGAGTCGCTGGGCGCTTGCCCGGTGTGTGGCGGCTCGGTGTTTGAACACGGCAGCAACTACGTGTGCGAAAAAACCGTGCCGACCGAAGCGCAGCCCACGCCCAGTTGCAAATTCAAGAGCGGCAAGATCATCTTGCAGCAACCGGTGGAGCGCGAGCAGATGCAGAAGTTGTTGAGCACGGGCAAGACCGACCTGCTCGACAAGTTCGTGTCCATGCGCACACGCCGTGCGTTCAAGGCCTTTCTGGCCTGGGACAAGGAAGCGGGCAAGGTGAACTTTGAGTTCGAACCGCGCGCCAGCAAATTCCCACCGCGCAAGACGGCGGCGGGCGCTCCTGCGAAAGCGGCACCGGCGAAGAAGGCGGCACCGGCCAAAAAAGCAGCGGCCAAGAAAAGCGCTGCAACCAAGACAGCCAAGGCGCCGCGCAAAACCACGGCCGCCAGCGGCAAACAACCCAGCGCAGCGCTGATCGCGGTGATCGGCGAAGGTTTGGTGTCGCGCCCCGAGGTGACGAAAAAACTCTGGGACTACATCAAGGCCCAGGGCCTGCAAGACGCCACCGACAAACGCAAGATCAACGCCGATGCCAAATTGGAGGCTGTGTTCGGCAAGCCGCAGGTCACGATGTTCGAGATTGCCAAGCTGATTGGCCCACACCTGAGCTGAATGGCCCCCGGTTCATTATTTACATACCCCCCCGATTGGAGTTGCCCCATGAGTCTGAAACTGTTTTTCGCCCCCGGCGCCTGCTCTTTTGTGCCCCACAGCATGCTGGAGCTGGCCGGCGTCAACTTCGAACCGGCCATGGTCAAGCTGCACAAAGGCGAGCAGCGCACCGCCGACTACCTGGCGTTGAACCCACGCGGTCAGGTGCCGGTGTTGGTGGACGACGGTGTGGTCATCACGCAGATCGTGGCCATCTTGCTGCACCTCGACGCCAAAGTGCCGCAGGCGCACATCCTGCCCGCCTCGGGCATGGAACGCACGCGCGCGCTGTCCTTGCTGGCGTGGATGAACAACACGGTGCACCCAACCTTCACGCACTTTTTCATGCCGCAGAAGTTCAGCGACGACGAAGCGGCCCAGAAAGCCATGCAGCGTTTTGCCGTGGCGCGTTACCGCGAGTGCCTGGCCGAGATCGAGGCGCTGGCCACCGAGGCTTCGCCCTGGCTGTTCGGTGAGCATCCGGGCGCGCTCGACGCCTATGCGCTCACCTTGTTGCGCTGGGGTGGCTACGCCGGTATCGATCCCACCAGCCTGCCCGCGACCTGGACGCTGGTGCAGCGCTTCGCGGCCTTGCCCGCCGTGGCGCTGGCGGTGGAGCGGGAGCGGTTGGAGCTCAACGTCTACAAGGCTGCGTAAACCAAGAACGGCCAAGACACCGCGCCGCTGCGCGGTGTGGAACCGTTCCACGGCCTGGTGCGCTGTCGCCCAGGCCGTTTCTATTCGTGTTGGTCGGCCCGCTTGGGCGCAAAGCGCACCGAGGCGCGCAAGCCACGGTCGTGCCGGTCGCTGTGGGCGTCTTCCATGAACACCGTGGCTTCGTGCTGCTGCGCGATTTCGTGCACGATGGCCAGGCCCAGCCCCGAGCCGTCCACGTTGGTGCCCAGGGCCCTGTAAAACGGCTGCAGCACCAGCTCGCGCTCGTTTTCGGGAATGCCCGGCCCGTTGTCTTCCACCTGCAGGATTTGCACGCCGCTGAAGCGGTCGAGCAGCACGCGCGCGGTGACCACGCCGCCGTGCCCCGAGTAGTGGATGGCGTTGTCCACCAGGTTGCGCACCATTTCCTGCAGCAAGGTGGGGTTGCCTTCCATCAGGCAGTCTTCGGGGATCTCGTCGGGGCCTTCGTAGCCCAGGTCCACCCCGTGTTCCAGCGCGCGCGGAACCGAGTCTTGCACCACGGCGGTGACGAGGCGGGCCAGATCGATGCGGGCGCTGGGCAGGGCGCGTCCGGTGGTCTCGGCGCGCGCCAGCGCCAGCAACTGGTTCACCGTGTGGGTGGCGCGCATGCTGGCGCGGGCGATTTGCTGCAAGGAGCCGCGCATTTCCAATGAGTCGGTTTCGCGCTGCGCAAGTTCGGCCTGCATGCGCAAACCGGCCAGTGGTGTCTTGAGCTGGTGCGCGGCGTCGGCGAGGAAGCGCTTCTGCGTCGTGAGCGACGTTTTCAGGCGCAACAGCAAGTCGTTGATGGACGACACCAATGGCGCCACTTCTTGCGGGATGAAGGACTCCTCGATCGGACTCAGGTCGTCGGGCTTGCGCGCGCGAATGCGCTGCTCCAGCTCGTTGAGCGGACGGATGCCACGCACCAGCGCCAGCCAGACCAGCAGTACCGCCAGCGGCAAGATGACGAACTGCGGGACCATCACGCCCTTGATGATTTCGGTGGCCAGTGTGGAGCGCTTGCCGCGTGTTTCTGCCACTTGCATCAGCACCAGGCGCTCCGAGTCGCCGCGTGGCAGCCAGGTGTAAGCCACACGCACTTCGGCGCCATGCACCACGTCGTCGCGCAGCATGACCTGGCCCGGTATGGGCGTGGCGTTGTCGCGCGGCAGCGGAAAATCCGTTTCGCCGCTGATGACGCCGCTACGCGGGTCCAGCACCTGGAAATAGATTTGATCGGTATCGTCGGCGCGCAGCAGGTCGCGCGCCTGGGCATTGAGGTTGAAGCTCACGCCTTGGGCCGATGGCACCACGAATTGTTTGAGCGCTTGCAGGTTGAATTCCAGCGCCCGGTCAAACGGCTTGCTCGCAATGCCTTGCGCCACGAACCAGGTGAGCGCCAAGGACAGCGGCCACAGCAGCAGCAGAGGCGTGAGCATCCAGTCGAGAATCTCACCGAACAAGCTGCGCTGCTCCCGCTGGAACAGGCCGAAAGACATCGGGTTGGTTGGAGTTTCGTCGTCGTCGCGCATCTCGGCCATTTATTGGGGCGCGCGTGCGCTGCAAAACCGCGCGCGGCGCGGCGGGGGTGGGTGGGTGTTTCCGAAGCGCGGTGTCTCTGCCAGCAAACACCGTGGAACCGGCTTCGCCGGGCCACAGGTGTTGCCCCCTTGAGGGGGTCGCGCGCAGCGCGGCGGGGGTGGGCTAAATCTTCTCAAGGCAGTAACCCAGGCCGCGCACCGTGGCGATGCGGATCGGCCCCTTCTCGATCTTCTTGCGCAGGCGGTGGATGTAGACCTCGATGGCGTTGTTGCTCACTTCTTCGCCCCACTCACACAAGCGTTCCACCAACTGGTCTTTGCTCACCAGGCGACCGGCGCGCTGCAGCAGCACTTCCAGCAGACCGAGTTCGCGCGCCGAGAGCTCGACCATCTTGCCGTCGATGGTGGCCACGCGCCCGGCCTGGTCGTACACCAAGGGCCCGTGTTTGATGGTCGAGCTGGCGCCGCCCATACCGCGCCGGGTCAGGGCACGTACCCGGGCTTCCAGTTCCTGCAGCGAAAAGGGTTTGGCCATGTAGTCGTCGGCGCCGTAGTCCAGCCCTTTGACGCGTTCTTCCACCCCGTCTGCAGCGGTCAGGATCAGCACCGGCAGCACCGAGCCGCGCGCGCGCAGGCGTTTGAGCACTTCCAGACCGTGCATGCGGGGCAAGCCCAGGTCCAGGATCAGCAGATCGAACTCGTTGTTCGTCATCAACGCGGCGTCGGCCTCGCTGCCGCTGGCCACATGGTCCACCGCCGCACCGGCGGCGCGCAGGCTGCGCAGCAGGCCGTCGGCCAGGACTTGGTCGTCTTCGGCAATCAGGATGCGCATGGGTGTCTCCTCGGGGCTTTGCGGGCAAGCCGTTTTTGTTGCATTCGCCAGGCCGCCATGCCCCAGCGCCTGGGATGGCTCGACCCGGTCATTTTAGGGCGGTGCACGAGTGGCGGCCTGCCACGCTCCCCCGTGATAACCCGCGCAGCGCGGTGCTTGAGGTATTTCAGGCGCCATAGGCCTCCAGGCCGAGCGCGACCACCGTGGCCACGTCGGCGCCGACTTGTTCCCGGAACTCGCGCTCTGCGCGCGCCACCGCCTGTCGAAACGCTTCCAGCCAGAGCAGGCCGGTGGCGGTGAACACGATCAGGCGCGCCCGCGCGTCCAGCGGGTCGGGGTCGCGCCGCACCAGTCCCCAGGCCTCGCACTGCGTCACCAGATCGCCCATGGCCTGCTTGCTCATGTCGGCGCGCTGCGCCAGATCGGTCAGGCGCGAACCCGGTAACGCCAGATGGCGTGTGATGTGCACGTGGGCGGCGCCGATTTGTGCCCGCGCGGCCAGGTTGGACAGCGCCAGCGGCACGTTGGGGTCGTGGGCCATGAGGTGCAGCACCCGTTCGTCGAAGCGCCGCAGCGCAAGTCCCATCAAGCGACCCAGATGCCCGACGCGCCAGCGGTCGTCGGGCCAGGGCGTTTCACCGTTCCCGGCGACCGTGGCCGGGTCGTCTGAGAGGGTGGTGGTTTCTGGGTTTTGCGGCACGGGCATATGGTAAGGCAAACTGACCAAAAATGGAGAGATTTGGTTTTGACTTGCTTGTAAACTGCTGTTCAAGCATCCAGCCTGTACGCATCAACACAGTTTGGATCAGCCCCTCATACCCATCCAACCCAGGAGCCTCTTCATGGACACCGCCGTCAAACCCAATCCCCTCAACAGCGAAAAAAGCAAGGCCTTGCAGGCCGCGCTGGCCCAGATCGAAAAGCAGTTCGGCAAGGGCACCATCATGCGTCTGGGCGAGGGCGAGGTGATCGAAGACATCCAGGTTGTCTCCACCGGTTCGCTGGGGCTGGACATCGCCCTGGGCGTGGGCGGTTTGCCGCGTGGCCGGGTGGTGGAGATCTACGGTCCGGAGTCCTCGGGCAAGACCACGCTCACGCTGCAGGTGATTGCCGAAATGCAAAAACTCGGCGGCCAGTGTGCGTTTGTGGACGCCGAGCACGCGCTCGACATCCAGTACGCGCAAAAACTGGGTGTGAAGCTGTCCGACCTGCTGATCTCCCAGCCCGACACGGGTGAACAGGCGCTGGAGATCGTCGACAGCCTGGTGCGTTCCGGCGCGGTCGACTTGATCGTGGTGGACTCGGTGGCCGCACTCACGCCCAAGGCCGAGCTCGAAGGCGAAATGGGCGATTCTCTACCCGGTTTGCAAGCGCGTCTGATGAGCCAGGCGCTGCGCAAGCTCACCGCCCACATCAAGAAGACCAATTGCATGGTCATCTTCATCAACCAGATCCGCATGAAGATCGGCGTCATGTTTGGCAGCCCCGAGACCACCACCGGCGGCAACGCGCTCAAGTTCTACGCCTCCGTGCGACTGGACATCCGCCGCACCGGCACCATCAAAAAGGGCGAAGAGGCGATCGGCAACGAGACACGCGTCAAAGTGGTGAAGAACAAAGTGGCGCCGCCGTTCAAGACCGCCGAATTCGACATTCTGTTTGGCGAAGGCATCAGCCGGGAAGGCGAAATCCTGGACCTGGGCGTGAACAACCGGGTGGTCGACAAGTCGGGCGCCTGGTACGCCTACAACGGCGAAAAAATCGGGCAAGGCCGCGACAACTCACGCGAATTCCTGCGCGAAAACCCCGAGCTGCGTTTTGAGATCGAAAACAAGGTCCGCACCGAACTGGGTGTGCCGCTGCTGCCGTCGGACGAAGCACCCGGGGGCGCAAAGGCCGCGAAAGGCAAAAAGGCCAGCAAGGCCGCCGAGGCTGCAGACGATGCCGACAAGGTCGAATAAACCGTCAGGGCCAGTCAGATCTCTGCAGTGAAGACCAGGCGGGTCGCGCATGGCCTTTAACCAGCCCTCCTTGAAGGGCCGCGCCTTGCGGTTGTTGTCGCAGCGTGAGCACTCGCGCGTCGAACTCGAGCGCAAGCTGCGGCAGCACGAAAGCGAGCCGGGTGAACTCGCCCGGGCGCTCGACGAGCTGATGGCCAAGGGCTTCATCGACGAGCAGCGGGTGCTGGAATCGGTGGTGCACCGCCGGGCTTCGCGTTTGGGCGCCTCGCGGGTGAAGCAAGAGCTGCAAGCCAAGGGACTGGACGGCGAAGCCATCGCGCGTGCCGTGGCCGATTTGCGCGAGACCGAAGGTGCGCGCGCGCGCGAGGTCTGGCGCAAGAAGTTTGGCGAACCCGCGCCAGACGCGGCAGGCCGGGCCAAACAAATGCGGTTTCTGGCCACACGCGGGTTCAGTGCCGAGGTCATTCGGCGTGTGGTCGGCGGTGCGTCTGAAGGCGACGACTGAGTAGGCAAACGCAGCGAACGTTTGTGGGCCCAGGGCACAGAAGGCGCGAGGGTGCAATTTCCCGGCGCGAGGCGCACCTCAAGTCAGAGATGCCTTGGAACGGGCTTGGCCCTGCCACAGGCACCGCCCCCTCTGGGGGAGCCGCGCAGCTGCGCAGGTGGGCTCAAATATCCAGCATCAGCTGCAGGTTTTGCACCGCCGCACCGCTGGCGCCCTTGCCCAGGTTGTCCAGGCGCGCGATCAGCACGGCGTGGTGGTGCATGTCGTTTCCGAATACGCGCAACTCCAGCCAATTGCTGTCGACCAAGGCCACCGCGTCGAGTTTGCCGTTGTCGGTGGCGGGCTCCACCCGCACCCAACCACCGGCTTTTGCACTGGCGGCGTAGTGCCGGGTCAGGGCATCGTGCAGATCGGCCACCCCCGGCTTGCCGGGCAGCAGGTCCAGGTGCAGCGGTACTTGAACCAGCATGCCTTGGCGGAAATTGCCCACGGCGGGCACAAACACCGGTCGGCGTGAGAGGCCCGTGTAGTGCAGGATTTCGGGCAGGTGTTTGTGGTTCAGGCCCAAGGCGTAGGCTTCATACGGTGGGGCTTCGCCCTTCTCATAGGCTTCGATCATGCCGCGCCCGCCACCCGAATAGCCGCTGACCGAAGGCAGGGCCAGCGGGAAATCTCTGGGGATCAGGCCTGCATCCACCAAGGGGCGCAGCAGGGCGATGGCGCCGGTGGCGTAACAGCCGGGGTTGCCTACCCGTTCGGCGCTTGCCACCGCCTCGCGCTGCCCCTCGCACAGTTCGGGAAATCCGTAGGTCCAGCCGGGCGCACAGCGGTGCGCGGTGGACGCATCGATGATGCGGGGCTTGCGGCCGGGGAGGCTGTCGATCATGGCGACCGACTCGATGGCCGCGTCGTCGTGCAGGCACAGCACCACCAGATCGACCTGGGCCATCAGCTCACGCTTGGCCGCCGGGTCCTTGCGCTGCTCAGCGGCGATGCTGATCACCTCCACGCCGGACAGGGCATGGAGTTGGTCGCGGATTTGCAAGCCTGTGGTACCGGCTTCGCCGTCGATGAAGACTTTGGCCATGGCGTTTTGTCCTTGTCAGTTGGGGTCCAGAGACCGGCTCGTATAATTATGTATTACTGGAAGACCATGGGAGCGCTCCGGAGCGCTCTAATATGGTGCATTGCAACATGATACAGTTCGCGGTTGCTGTGTCCAGTGCCCTCGTGTCGGTTGCCCTGTGCGTGATCGACTGACCCAACCCCCCATTCCTGAGAGAGACCTCATGAAGATTCACGAGTACCAAGGCAAGGAAATCTTGCGCCAGTTCGGTGTGCCCACCCCCCGTGGCATCCCGGCCTTCACAGTGCAAGAGGCGGTGGAAGCCGCACAAAAACTCGGCGGCCCGGTTTGGGTGGTCAAGGCCCAGATCCACGCCGGTGGCCGTGGCAAGGGTGGTGGCGTCAAAGTCGCCAAGTCGATCGACGACGTGAAGCGCCTGGCTGGTGAAATCCTGGGCATGCAGCTCAAAACCCACCAGACCGGCCCCGAAGGCCAGAAGGTGCGTCGCCTGTATATTGAAGATGGCGCCGACATCCAGAAAGAATATTACGTGTCGGTCGTGACCGACCGTGCCACGCAAAAAGTGGCGTTCATCGCCTCCAGCGAAGGTGGCATGGACATCGAGGAAGTGGCCCACAGCACGCCCGAGAAGATCATCACCGAGTTCATCGACCCGTTGACCGGCTTGGGCGACGAGCAGGCCAAGAAGATCGCCGATGCCATCGGCATGCCCGCCGACTCCACCGCCCAGGCCGTGGACATCTTCCAGAAGCTCTACAAGTGCTACATGGACACCGACGCTTCGCTGGTGGAGATCAACCCCCTGAACCGCGACGGCAAAGGCAATGTGATTGCCCTGGACGCCAAGTTCAACTTCGACGCCAACGCGCTGTTCCGCCATCCTGAAGTCGTGGCCTACCGCGACCTGGACGAAGAGGATCCGGCCGAAATCGAAGCCTCCAAGTTCGACCTGGCTTACATCAGCCTGGACGGCAACATCGGTTGTCTGGTCAACGGCGCCGGTCTGGCCATGGCCACCATGGACACCATCAAGCTGTACGGCGCCGAGCCGGCCAACTTCCTCGATGTGGGCGGCGGTGCCACCCCCGAGAAGGTGACCGAAGCCTTCAAGATCATGTTGAAGAACCCCAAGGTCAAGGCCATCATGGTCAACATCTTTGGCGGCATCATGAAGTGCGACACCATCGCCACGGGTGTGATCACCGCCTGCAAGGCGACCAACCTCAACGTGCCGCTGGTGGTGCGCATGAAGGGCACGAACGAAGCCCTGGGCAAGAAGATGCTGGCCGAATCCGGGTTGCCCATCATCAGCGCCGACACCATGGCCGAAGCCGCTGAAAAAGTGGTCGCTGCCGTCAACGCCGCCTAAGCCGCCCACAGCGCCAACAAGGAATTCAGCATGTCGATCTACATCAACAAAGACACCAAAGTCATCACCCAGGGCATCACCGGCAAGACCGGTCAGTTCCACACGGAAAAATGCCAGGAATACGCGAACGGCAAGAACTGCTTCGTGGCCGGTGTGAACCCGAAGAAGGCCGGCGAGTCGATCTTCAACATCCCGATCTACGCTTCCGTGAAAGAAGCGGCCACTGAGACCGGTGCCACCGTCTCGGTGATCTACGTGCCGCCAGCCGGTGCCGCCGCCGCGATCTGGGAAGCCGTTGAGGCCGACCTGGATCTGGCGATTTGCATCACCGAAGGCATTCCCGTTCGCGACATGCTGGAAGTGCGCAACCGCATGAAAGCCAAGGAAGCCGCCGGTGGCAAGCGCACCCTGCTGCTGGGCCCCAACTGCCCTGGCTTGATCACGCCCGACGAGATCAAGATCGGCATCATGCCCGGTCACATCCACCGCAAAGGCCGCATTGGCGTGGTCTCGCGCTCGGGCACGCTGACCTACGAAGCCGTGGCGCAGTTGACCGAAATCGGTCTGGGCCAGTCCAGCGCCGTGGGCATCGGTGGCGATCCCATCAACGGCTTGAAGCACATCGACGTGATGAAGGCTTTCAACGACGATCCCGATACCGACGCCGTCATCATGATCGGCGAAATCGGTGGTCCGGACGAAGCCGAAGCCGCGCTGTGGTGCAAAGACCATATGAAGAAGCCCATCGTCGGTTTCATCGCAGGCGTGACCGCGCCTCCCGGCAAGCGCATGGGCCACGCCGGTGCCTTGATCTCGGGCGGTGCCGACACGGCCGACGCGAAGCTGGAAGTCATGGAAGCCTGTGGCTTCACCGTGACCCGCAATCCGTCGGAAATGGCCAAACTGCTCAAGTCCTTGCTGTAAAACACCACCACGGACGGTGAAAGAGGTGGCGCTTGCGCCACCTCTTTTTTTTGACCATACAGATGTGCGGTTACCAACAAGGTACGGACGGCAGACCTCGTCAGGCACAATTGAAACCAAATGCAACGCCGCTGGGGTGTTGCCGGTCACCCTCCGCGGTCACCATCCATACGGCAGGCAGCATGAGGTGAGAGAAGGACGTGTCGAGCAGCAGCAAGCGCAAGTCGGCGGCTAAGCCGGCGTGGCGATCCGAAGCACTTGTCGGTCTGGTGGTGGTCCTGGCCGTTTTGCTGCTGCATGTCTCCACCGACTTGTTTGCCGGCCTGGAGCGCCGCTTTTACGACTCGGCCAGCACGCGCACCGAGCGCCTGCCCAGCGATCGCATCGCCATCATCGCCATCGACGACCAGAGCATCGCCAATATTGGCCGCTGGCCTTGGCCGCGTGAGGTGCATGCACAGCTGATCGAGCAGCTGGCCGCGGCACAAGCCAAAACCGTGGCGTACAGCGTGTTCTTTTTTGAGCCACAAACCGACCGGGGTCTTCAGAGCTTGCGTGAGCTGGGCGGGCGACTCGGCGCGGGAGCGGCCGCCACGCCCGGCCTGGCCGATCTGGGCGACACCGCCCGTCAAAGCATCCTGGACTTCATCGAAGAAGAGGAGCGCCGGCTGGATGCGGACTCCCGTCTGGCTGCCAGCATGGCGCAAGCGAAGAACGTGCTGCTGCCGTCGGTGTTCGCACTGGGCGAGTCGGCGGGGCGGCCAGACGCCGCCTTGCCACCCTTTGCCCAAGCCAGCGCGGCGCCCAACCCGTCGGGGTTTGGTGTGCCCGCATTGGGCACCCAGCAACCGATTCCGGCCTTGGGCGAAGCGGCGGTGGCGGTGGCCCACTTGAACCAGTTTCCCGACCGGGATGGCGCGGTGCGAACCGAGCCTTTGCTGCTGAATTTTGACGGCTTGGCGGTGCCTTCCATGGCCTTGATGGTGGCCGCGCACAGCCTGAATCTCACGGTGAAGGACCTGGATCTGGTGCCTGGTGAAGCGATCGGCATGGGCCGCCAGACCATCTCCACCGACCCCGATGGCAAGGTGCTGCCCCAGTTTTATCCGGAGCGCAACGGGCGCCCACCGTTTCCGGTGGACTCCTTCTACGACGTGCTGGCCGGCAAGATTCCCGCATCCAAATACAGCGGCAAAATCGTCATCGTGGGCGCGACTGCGGCGGGCGTGGGCACGCAGTTCAGCACCCCGGTGTCGGCGGCGATGTCGCCAGCGGAAATCCTGGCCCACATCACCTCCAGTGTGCTCAACGGGCACTTCATCGCCCAACCGTACTGGGGCGAAGCGGCCACCTTGTTGGCGGCCTTGCTGGTGGCTGCCTATCTGGTTTTGCTGCTGCCTCGGCTTTCGGCGGCGCCCGCGGCCTGGCTGACCGCCGGGGCGTTTGTGTTGATGCTGGGCGCCGAATACGGCTTGCTGTCGTCGTCGGCCCTGTGGCTGCAGCTGGTGTTTCCGGCTTCGCTTTTGCTACTGGGCTACCTCGCACGGACCACCCAACGCTTTCTGGTGACCGAGGCGGGCAAACAGAAGTCGGACCAGGAATCGGCCGAGACCAACCGCATGATGGGTCTGGCGCTGCAAGGGCAAGGCCAGTTGGACATGGCGTTTGACCGGTTCCGCCGCGTGCCAGCGAGCGAGGCGCTGCTGGACAACCTGCGGCATCTGGCGCTCGATTTTGAGCGCAAGCGCCAGTTCAACAAGGCGCAGGCGGTGTACGAACACATGAGCCAGCTGGACCGGAACAACCCGGAATTGCAGACCCGCCTGCAACGCGCCAAGAACCTCTCGGAGACCGTGGTACTGGGTTCGGCGCGGCACCCTGGCGGCACCCTTCTGCTTTCGGGCAGTGGGGTGGAAAACCCCATGTTGGGCCGCTACGAAGTGGAAAAAGAACTGGGCAAAGGCGCCATGGGCGTGGTGTACCAGGGGCGGGATCCGAAGATCGGCCGCGTGGTGGCGATCAAGACCCTGGCACTCTCCGCCGAGTTCGAAGGCTCGGAGTTGCAAGACGCCCGCGAGCGCTTTTTCCGCGAGGCCGAAACCGCGGGCCGCTTGCAGCACCCCCACATCGTGACCATCTTCGACGCGGGCGAAGAACTCGATCTGGCCTACATCGCCATGGAGTTTCTGCCGGGCAGGGATCTGGTTGAGCACACGCGCCCCGACCAGTTGTTGCCGGTGCACACGGTGCTGACCATCGTCGAGCGCGTGGCCCGGGCACTCGACTATGCGCACCGGCAGCGCGTGGTGCACCGCGACATCAAACCCGCGAACATCATGTACGAACCCGCGTCGGACACCGTGAAAGTGACCGACTTTGGCATTGCGCGCATCACCGACGCCAGCCGCACCAAGACCGGCATGGTGCTGGGCACGCCCAGCTTCATGTCGCCCGAGCAGCTGGCGGGCCAGCATGTCGATGGACGCTCGGACCTGTATTCCTTGGGGGTGATGCTGTTCCAGCTGCTCACGGGCGTGTTACCTTTGCGCGGAGATTCCATGGCCGCCTTGATGTACCAGATCGCCAACCAGGTCGCTCCCGATGTGCGCAGCCTTCGGCCTGGCTTGCCCCGGCCACTCACCGATATACTGAGCAAGTCCTTGGCCAAACTGCCGCAAGAGCGTTACCAGACCGGCGCCGAGCTGGCCTTGGTCCTGGGTGACGCCATCAACGAGCTCCAACGCTCGGTGGCAGGAGACAGGGAGATCATGGCAGCGGACCATCTTTTGGATGATGCATTTGAAAAAACACAAATCCAGGCCAGCGGCAGCGAAGCGGATGCGTTTGAGGCCACCCATGCAGATCCCGGCAAGGGATTGCAGGCGCCCGATCGGGGTCGTGAGCCATGATGTTTGAGTATTTCAGCATCACCGACCCGGGCCTGATTCGGGACAACAACGAAGACTCGGTGGCCTTTGATCCGCTGAACCAAGTGGTGGTCCTGGCCGACGGCATGGGTGGCTACAACGCGGGCGAAATCGCCAGCGCCATGGCCACCACCTTCATCAAGACCGAGTTAGGCCGCTGGATGGCCGAAGGTGGGCACGAGTCGAACGGGCGTGAACTCAAGCGCGCCATGGAAATCTGCATCGACAACGCCAACCGCTCGATCTTCAACGCCGCCAACGCCAATCCGCAGTACACCGGTATGGGCACCACGCTGGTGATGGGTGTGTTCCAGGGGCCGCGCGCCATGATCGGCCACGTGGGCGATTCGCGCTGCTACCGCCTGCGTGAAGACAAGCTGGTGCAGATCACGCGCGACCACTCGCTGTTGCAAGAACAGATCGACGCCGGACTGATCTCGGCGGAGCAAGCCAAATTCGCCACCCACAAGAATCTCGTCACGCGCGCGCTGGGCGTGGAAGACACGGTGTTGCTGGAAGTCAACGAATACCGGGCCGACGATGGCGACCTGTACGTGTTTTGCTCCGATGGCTTGTCGGACATGGTGGATGACGATCAAATCGCCGCCATACTCGGCAGGGACGGCACGCTGGAAGAGAAAAGTCAGGCCCTGGTCGACGCGGCCATAGACGGCGGCGGGCGCGATAATATTTCAGTCATACTGGCGCAGGCACGGGCCAAGCCGGTGCGCAAAGGTTTGCTGTCGCGCATGCTGGGGCAGTAGCTTGTTTCCGAATTACATATTCAGGTTCCACAGGAGTCGGCCATGCCGAAAATGATCGTTTCTATCGACGGTGTTGTGATCAAGGAAGTGCAGCTCACAAAAGACCGCACGACGTTGGGTCGCCGTCCCTACAACGACATCGTGATTGACAATCTCGCCGTCAGCGGAGAGCACGCGGTGATGCAGATGTCGGGCGCGGACGTGTTCCTGGAGGATCTCAACAGCACCAACGGTACCTACGTCAACGGCAAAGCCATCAAGAAGCAGCAGCTGCAAAATGGCGACACCGTGGAGATCGGCAAGTACAAGATCAAGTTTGCCCACGACGGCGCGACCGGCAGCCATGAAAAGACCATGGTCATCCAGTCCGGGAATGTGGTCGCGTCCAGCGAACCAGTTGCCCCGGTGGGCAATGCCGCCATCAAGGTCATGTCGGGCGCCGCAGCCGGACGGGAAGTGCCCTTGGTCAAGGTGGTCACCACCATCGGCAAGCCCGGCGTGGCGGTGGCTGCGATCACACGGCGACCGCATGGCTATGTGGTCGCTCTGGTCGAAGGCTCGATCAAGCCGACCGTCAATGGCGCACCACTCAGCAACGAGGCGATCAACCTGAAAGATGGCGACATGATCGAGCTGGCCGGCACACAGATGCAGTTCGTCCAGCACTGAGCCGCCACCGCTGGCTTTGCGGCGTGCGCCTGTCGGACCGGCGCACCTCGATTCGGTAAAGGCGCCCATGCAAGCCCTGAGCAAGCACGGTCGCCGTTTTGCCATCACCCTGCTGCCCCTGATTTTTGGCGTGTTGCACGCCGTGGGTGTGTTGCCCCTGGGGGTGTTGCAGCGGCTCGACGACATCATCTACGACGCGCGGCTGCGCGCCACCATGCCCACCACCCTGGACGAGCGGGTGGTCATCATCGACATCGACGAAAAAAGCCTGGCCGAGGTCGGGCGCTGGCCCTGGTCGCGCCAACACCTGGCCCGCTTGACCGACACCTTGTTCGAGCAGCAGTCCATCGCGCTGCTGGGATTCGACGTCGTGTTTGCCGAGCCCGATGCCAGTTCGGGCCTGTTGCAGTTGCAGCAACTGGCACGCACCGATCTGAGCGATCAACCCGGCTTTGCGCAACGCGTGCGCGACTTGCAGCCCGAACTGGACTACGACGCCCGCTTCGCCCAAAGCTTGCGTGGCCGACCCGTGGTGTTGGGCTATTACTTCAGCAGCGATCTGGGTGGGCATACCAGTGGCGTCTTGCCCGATCCGGTCTTGCAGGCCGAGGACCTTGGTGGCCGCCCCATCCGGTTCACCCAGTGGAATGGCTTTGGTTCCAACATCGCCGAACTCGCGGCCGCCGCTCCACGCGCCGGGTTTTTCAATGCCATCACCGACGACGACGGTGTCGTGCGTTCGGTGCCCCTGTTGGCCGAACACGCGGGGCGGTATTACGAATCGTTGTCGCTGGCGATGTTCCGCCTCTTGTTGGATTCGCCGCAGGTGCAGCCGGGCTTTGCGGGCGGGCGCTTTTCCTCAAGTCGCTACGAGTCGCTGGAGAGTGTGCGCCTGGTGAAAAATGGCAAGGCCTTGGCGGTACCGGTGGACGACCGGGTCGCCGCCCTGGTGCCGTTTCGGGGGCTGGGTGGTCCCAAGGGCGGCTCGTTCACCTACTACTCGGCGGCGGACGTGTTGGCCGGGCGGCTGCCTGCGGGCGTGCTCAAGAATAAGATCGTGTTGGTGGGCACCACCGCGCCGGGCTTGCTGGATTTGCGCGTGACCCCGGTGGGGCAGACCTACCCCGGCGTGGAGACCCATGCCAACGTCATCGCCAGCCTGCTCGACGGCGACCCGATTTCCCGACCCGACTACGCCTTGGGCTACGAACTGGTGGTGTTGCTGGCCGCCGGGCTCACCCTGGCGCTGGCCTTGCCTTTGCTCACAGCGCTCCAAGCCGTGGGCTTGAGCTTGGCCGTGTTTCTGCTGGTGGCGGGGCTCAATTTCTGGTTGTACCTGGGTCATGGTCTGGTTTTGCCGCTGGCCAGCACCTTGGTCATGGCGGCGCTGGCTTTCGCGTTGAACATGAGCTACGGCTATCTGGTGGAAAGCCGCTCCAAGCGGCAACTGGCGCAGTTGTTCGGCACTTATGTACCACCCACGCTGGTGGAAGAAATGGTGAAAGACCCGGCCAGTTATTCCATGCAGGCGCAGACCCGCGAACTCACGGTGATGTTTTGCGACATGCGGGGATTCACCCAGCTGTCCGAAACCATGGAGCCGACCGCGTTGCAAACGCTGCTCAACACCGTGTTCAGCCGTTTGACCCATGTGATCCGCGAGCAGCGCGGCACCATCGACAAGTACATGGGCGATTGCATCATGGCGTTTTGGGGTGCGCCGGTGGCGGCACCAGAACACGCCCGTCTGGCGGTGCAAACCGCGCTGGACATGGCGCGCTGTGTCCAGGCCATCAACCTCGAACATGCGCAGAACGGGCTGCCCGGTATTGGCGTGGGCATCGGTTTGAACACCGGCGACATGTGTGTGGGCGACATGGGGTCGGACGTGCGGCGCAGCTACACCGTGATCGGCGATGCGGTCAATCTGGGCGCGCGGCTCGAGGGTTTGTCGCGCGTGTACGGAGAAGACATCGTGGTGAGCGAAAGCACGCAGGCACAAGCGCCCGAATTCGCCTGGCAGGAACTCGACCGCGTGCGGGTCAAAGGCAAGACCCAGGCGGTCACCATTTACACCCCGCTGGCACTGGCTGGGCAGCTCACGCCGGCTCAGCGCGAAGAGCTGCGGCTGTGGGGCCAGACACTGAAAGCCTGGCGCGCCCAAGACTGGGATAGCTGCGACGTGCTCTTGCTCAATTTGCAGCGCCAGAATGCCAAAAAAGTCCTTTACCGCCTCTACGCCGAACGTGTAGCCTCCATGAGGTCGTCACCCCCGGTACAAGCGTGGGACGGCAGCACACAGTTCGACAGCAAATGAGCCAGTGGATCACCGGCCGCCAATACTGAAATTTCCATGCGGGTACGCGTTCTGGGTTGCTCTGGTGCGATTGCACAGGGTTGCCGCACCACCTCCTTTTTGCTCGACGACAGTGTGCTGATCGATGCAGGCACCGGCGTGGGCGATCTCACGCTGGAAGAAATGGCCCGCATCAACCACGTGCTGCTCACCCACTCGCACCTGGACCACGTGGCGGCCTTGCCGCTCATGCTCGATGCGGTGGCCGCCCACCGCATGGCCTCGGGCGCAGCGCCCCTGCAGGTGCACGCGCTACCCGAAACCGTGGACATCTTGCGCACCCACATCTTCAACAACCTGATCTGGCCCGACTTCGCCGCCATTCCCAGCGCCGAACACCCCCTGATGCGTTTCAACACCTTTGCTGTGGGCGAGGTGCTGCAGGTGGGCGGCCAGACGATTGAAGTCATGCCCGCCGTGCACACCGTGCCCGCCGTCGGCTTTGCCGCCCGCTGCGAAGCGGGTCACTGGGTCTTCAGCGGCGACACCGAACGCAACCCGGCGTTTTGGCAGCGCATCAACCAGTTGAACGTCGCCATGCTCATCATCGAGACCGCGTTCAGCGACCGCGAAAAAGAACTGGCCCGGCGCAGCTTGCACTTGGCGCCCGCCACCTTGGCCCAGGAACTCGACCAGATCGACCCCAAGCGCCGCTTCCCCATCTACATCACCCACACCAAACCGGCCGAGACCGGTCTCATCATGGAAGAGATCCGCCGCTTCGACCAGACACCGAACCGGCAGGGCGATGTGCGCCACGACATCCGCTGGCTGAGCGCGGGGCAGACCTTCGAGCTGTGACAATTCGTGTCGCAGCGGCTGGTTGCGACAAAAATTGTCAGTCCTGGGGTAGCCTACCCGACGCGAAATGTCACCCTCAAGTGTGAAACCGTGAAATAGACCGCAAAAACACCGGTACTTCTGCTTGGCACGCTCCCTGCAATAGACGACCTGTTCCCAACCCATTTTCCCCAAGGAGTTTTCACATGAAGCGTTCCATGCAAAAAGGTTTCACCCTGATCGAACTGATGATTGTGGTGGCCATCATCGGTATTCTGGCTGCTGTGGCTTTGCCTGCTTACCAGGACTACACGGTTCGTGCACGTGTGTCAGAAGGTCTGGTCGCT
This sequence comes from Hydrogenophaga sp., assembly GCF_041633695.1. Lineage (GTDB taxonomy): Bacteria > Pseudomonadota > Gammaproteobacteria > Burkholderiales > Burkholderiaceae_C > Hydrogenophaga. The sequence continues at coordinate 531 of NZ_JBFJMY010000036.1, read as the reverse complement.
GCCTCTGCTGCCAAGGTCAATGTGCAAGACGTGCTGGCCTCTGGCAATCCCGCTGCAGACGCAAGCGGCTACGGAGTCGGCTACACGGCTCCCAATGCTACGCGTAACATCACGAGTCTCACGATTGCGGCTGGTACAGGTGTCATTGAGGTGACCACCACGGCAGCCGCTGGTGGCGGGACACTGCGTCTGACGCCAAATGCTCCTATCGGCACCGATCTGCCAACTGGCACGGCCGCCTTCACTCCTCCAGCACAGCCGGTGTCATGGCGTTGCATGGCAGCCGGAGCGGCTGCTGGTAGTTTCACTGCTACCGCCACTGCCGGCACCCTTCCTGCCCGCTTTGCTCCATCTGAGTGCAAGTAAGCTGCGGCTTTGAGTAAAAGGGGGCGCTTCGGCGCTCCTTTTTTGTTTTAACGACTTGTTTGCTTGATGAGATGGGCATGTTTTGGTCTCGACGTTTTCGTAGTGCTGCCCCTGTTGCGGGAATCCACCTTGGCCTGAGTGGTGTCGTGGCCTTGGTAGCCGCAT
>NZ_JBFJMY010000035.1:0-18497 GCF_041633695.1 Hydrogenophaga sp. | reverse complement strand
GGCGTTTGGCGACGAACCCAAGCCCGGCGCGAAGGCCGCCATTGCGCAACTGCGTCACCAGGGCATCAAAGTGTTCATGGTTTCGGGCGACAACCGGGGCGCGGCCAACGCCATGGCCGCCACGCTGGGTCTGGATGCGAACGCTGGCGAGGTGATCGCCGAGGTGCTGCCCGCCGACAAGGCGGCGGTGATCGCACGCCTGCGCGAACCCAGTTCTGGACAGCCGGGCCGCCACACGGTGGCCATGGTGGGCGACGGTGTGAACGACGCGCCTGCGCTGGCCGCTGCCGATGTGGGCATGGCCATGAGCAACAGCGACGGCGGGAGCTCCGACGTGGCCATGCACGCCGCCGGCATCACCCTCATGCGCGGCGACCCGGCGCTGGTGGCGGCAGCCCTGGACATCTCGCGCCGCACCGTGGCCAAGATCCGGCAAAACCTGTTCTGGGCCTTTGCCTACAACGTAGCGGGCATTCCGCTGGCGGCCCTGGGCTATCTGAGCCCGGTGGTGGCGGGTGCGGCGATGGCGCTGAGTTCGGTCAGCGTGGTGAGCAACGCCTTGCTGCTCAAACGCTGGAAACCACCGACCAAGTGACGCTGTGCTGAGCCCAAGCGGTCGTGTGTGGCCGTGTGTTGATGTGGGTCAAAGCTTTTGAACCCGCGCGCGGTGATAGTGGGTACAGCGATGGTCCGCCCCCCTGGCAGGTCCACAGAGCCGAGGAGACACACCATGACACACGACGCCTTGCGCGTGATACGCGACGAACACGCCTCACTGGCGGCCATGCTGCAATCGCTGCTGCTGATGGTGCGCCAGGGAGACACGCCGGACGGCCCCGAGAAGCCGGAGCTGTTTTTTGACGTGTTGCGCGCCATGCTGTTTTACATCGACGAGTTCCCGGAAAAGCGCCACCACCCCAAAGAGACGGAACTGCTGTTTCCGCGTGTGGCCCAGGCCGCACCCGAGGTGCGCGAGGTGATCGCGCAGCTGGACCGGGACCATGCACACGGCGAGGCGCGGGTGCGCCAGCTCATGCATTTGCTGATGGCCTGGGAGTTGCTGGGCGATTCGCGGCGCCAGGCCTTTGTGAGCGAGGTGACCCAGTACGTGGACTTCTACCTCGAGCACATGGCGCTGGAAGAAAGCCAGATCCTGCCCGCTGCCGAGCGCGCGTTGAGCGAGGAAGACTGGCATGTGCTGAACCTGGCGTTCGACACCAACCGCGATCCGATCAACCGCAGCCTGCCGCGCGACCCGCAGTTCGACCGCCTGTTCACCCGCATCGTGATGCGCGCACCCTCGCCCGTGGGCCTGGGCTGATACGCGCTCAGCCGCGTTCGGCTGTGGCCAAGCTGGCCAGCAATTCGTCGAACACGGCCAGCAGGCGGTCCACGTCTTGCGGCGTGGTCGCGGGCGACACCAGCAGCATGCTGTGGAAGGGCGTGAGCAGCACGCCCCGGTTGAGCATGTAGAGGTGGGTCAGGGCCTCCATGTCGGCTTGTGCGTGGTCGCGCACGTCTTGCGCGTTGCGCGGTGTGTGCGGCATGAATTGCAGTTCCATGCGGGCACCCAGGCGTGTCACCGTCCAGGGCCGTTGCGCCTGCGCGATGCGTTGGCGCAATCCGGCTTCCAGCCTTTGTGCCTGCGCCAGCATGTGGCTGTAGTTTTCTGCGGTGTGCAAGTGGTTCAGCGCGGCGTGCAGCGCGGCCATGGTCAGGGCATTGCCCGAGAGTGTGGTGCCGATGCCGCTGTGGCCTTCGGGCGCGGCCTCTTTGGCGGCGACCATGCGCTGCGCCACCTCGGCGGAAAAACCGTACACCGCGCAGGGCAGGCCGCCCGCCACCGCTTTGCCCACCACCAGAAAGTCCGGCGCCAGATCGTGCGCGCGGGCATAACCGCCGAGCGCGGTGGACACGGTATGGGTTTCGTCCATCACCAGCAGCGTGCCGTGTTGGCGGCACAGCTGGCGCGCCGCTGCCCAAAAACCGGTGTCGGGCGGCACCAGGCCAAAGTTGGTGAGCGCGGGTTCGGCCAGCAGACAGGCCACCTGTCCGTCGGCCAAGGCGCGTTCAAGCGCCGCGAGATCGTTGAAGGGCACGACGCGGGTGAAGGCGCTGTGGTTGTGCACCTGCCCCAGTATCGAAGGCCTGGGCAGGGTGGCGCCGCTGGTGGGGTCCATGTCCACCAAGGTGTCGTCCACCGCGCCGTGGTAACAGCCGTCGAACACCAGCACCTGGGGCCGTGCGGTGATGGCACGCGCCCAGCGCAGCACGAAGCGGTTGGCATCGCTGGCCGACAGCGTCATCTGCCACAGCGGCAGGCCGAACAGCCGGGCCAGTTGTTCGCCCACGGCCGGCGCGCCGGCCGTGGGCAACATGCAGGTGAGGCCGTTCGCGGCTTGTTCGGCCAGGGCTTGTGCCAGCGCAGGCGGGCTGTGGCCGAACATGGCGCCGGTGTCGCCCAGGCAGAAGTCGGCGTGTGCCAGGCCGTCGGCACAGGTGAGGGTGGCGCCTTGCGCGCGCTGCACGAACAAGGTGGCGGGCGTGGGCCAGTCGCGCATCCAGTGCAGGGGCACGCCGAACAGGTAGTGGGCCTGTGCCTGCTGGGCCAAGGCCAGCGAACGCGGGTGGCTGTGGATGAAACGCTGGCGTTCGCTGGCTTGCAGTTGGGCCAAGGTGTTTGGGCTGGGGGTGTGGGCGCTCATGCCCGCCAGCTTAATGCGGGCCCGGCGCTTTGTGCAGGGCCAGGTGCCCGCGCGTGGTGCATCGGCCAGCGCCAAACTGTTCTGCCCCGGCCGAAACGTGGACATGGCGCTTGGGCCCACAATGCCTCTGCATGTTGAGCGCCGAACCCACCCCCGTATCCCCAGCACCCCCGGCGGCCACGCCCGCCGATACCACGCCGTATCTGCGCCTGGCGCTGGCGCTGTCGGTGGGCGCGGCCATTTCTTTGGGCATCACCCGGTTTGCCTACGGCCTGCTGCTGCCGCCCATGCGCGACGACCTGGGCTGGAGCTACACCCTGGCCGGCGCCATGAACACCGCCAACGCTGTGGGCTACCTGATCGGGGCACTGGCCATGTCGTGGCTGGTGCGGCGCAGCTCGCCCACCCGCTTGCTGCTCTGGGGTTCGGTGCTGGCCACGCTGTTCATGGCCGCCGGTGGCTTCTTCACCGCCGCCACACCCTTGCTGGCGCAGCGCCTGCTCGCGGGCGTGGCCAGCGCCCTGGTGTTCAGCACCGGTGGTCTGCTCGCGGCCCGGCTGGCCGCGCAGCAGCCCCGGCGCAGCGGTTTTCTGCTCGGGGTGTATTACGGCGGCACCGGGCTGGGCATTGTGCTGTCGGCCCTGGGCGTTCCGTGGTTGCTGGAGCGCCTGGCCGACCTGCCCCACGCTTGGGCCTGGGCCTGGTGGGGGCTGGCGCTGGTGTGCGCGCTGGGTACCCTGCTGCTGGCCTGGCCCGCGCGTGTGCTGGCCGCACAGGAGGCCGCTCAGGGTGCGGTGGCGCAGGCCGGGGGGGCTGCTGCTGCGAGCGCGGGTGGCGTGGGCGGGGCGCCGGCCGGGCGGGTGTTTCGCCTGCGCGACTTTGCCTACGCGCTGGCGGGCTACGCGGGCTTTGGCGTTGGCTACATCGGCTACATGACGTTTGTGATCGCCTTGCTGCGCGAGCAGGGCAGCAGCCCCGGCGACATCACCTGGTACTTCGCCTTGCTGGGATTGGCGGTGGTGGCGTCGTCGCGCATCTGGGCCGGTCTGCTGGACCGGTACAAGAACGGCCAGGCCCTGGCCCGGCTCAATGCCTTGCTGGGGGTGGCCACCATCCTGCCCGCCCTCACCACGTCCTGGCCGCTGGTCATTGTGTCGGGCTTGCTGTTTGGCGGCGTGTTCTTGTCGGTTGTGGCCTCCACCACGGCCCTGGTGTGCCACAACCTGCCGCCCAGCCAGTGGGCCACGGGTATTGGCGTGTTCACCGTGGTGTTCGCCGCCGGCCAGATCTTCGGCCCCACGGTGGTGGGCTTCATTGCCGATGGTCCGGGTGGGCTGGCGCGTGGCCTGGTGTTTTCAGCGGTTGCGCTGTGGGTGGGCGCTGGGTTGGCGCTGCGGCAGCGGGCGCTTTAGTTGCCAGACAGCGGATGGGTGCCTACTTGAGGAACACGTTGGACCACAAATCCAGCAGCCCCGAGCGGGCGGCGTCGAACTGCTGCCAGACCGCGATGGCCACGCCACTGGCATCGATGGCGACAGAGCCCCAGGCCGCACCGGCCTGGTTGCCCTGGCTCAACACGGTGGGGCCGGCCCATGTGCCGGCGTTCACCGATCCGTGGAACGCCGTCATGTCCTCGTCGAGGCCGGTGCCGACGGTGTTGCGCGGCCAGACGATCACGGCGTCTCCGGCGTCATTGAGGGCCACCGTGGAATTCAGGCCGCAGCCATTCGGCGCTTCCAGAAGGGTGGGCGTGGCCCAGCCGCTGCCGGGCAGGAAAGTCCGTTGCCAGAGACTGCAGGCATTGCCACCGCTTTCTTCCATCCAGGTCGCCACCGCTTGACCGATGCTGTTCATGGCGATACGGGCATAGCTGGTAACGGCCGAGGTCGTGCTTTGCAGTTTCTGCGCCGTTCCCCAGCCCATGCCCGACAGTTGGCTGGCGTACACATCGCTGCGTCCGCTGTCGTTCTGCGTCCAGACCGCCGTGGCGCGGTCTTGTCCGTCAGCGCTGAGATGCGGATCGTCGGCGTCGCCCGCCAGGTTCGGCGAGACAGCGGATGCCGTGCCCCAGGCACTGCCGCTGTAGCGGTTGCTCCAGACCTGCTGCTGGGTGCCATTGGCTTGCACCCAGACCGAGACCGCCGTGCCGTCCGGGAACACCGACAGTTGGGTTTGACCGACGCTGCCAACACCGGTGTCGACGTACACCGGCGTTTGCCAGGCGCCCGACTTGTAGGCGTTGCTCATGACGCGGTAGTGGGTGCTGGAGGTGGCGATCTGCCAGACCGCCAGGGCGTTGCCGCTGGCGTCAAAGGCGATATGCGCATCGAAGGCGTGGCCTGAGTTGTCGTTCTCGATCAATTCGGCCGTGCCCCAGGTGCCGCTGGCCACGGCGTAACGGCGCGCCCAGACGTTGTAGCGGGTGCCGTCGAACTCCGACCAGACCGCCATGGCGTTGCCCTGGGTGTCGAAGCCGATGTGTGAGCTGATGCCGGCGCCCTGGCCAGAGTCCAGAAGGGTGGCGGCTTCCCAACCGTTGGTGCGGTCGTAACGCGCGGCCCAGACCCGTCGGGTCGCCGTGCCGCTGGGTTGTATCCAGGATATGAAGGCATTGCCATGGTTGTCGAACACGACCGTGGACGAACTGCCGTTGACACCCTGGGCGCTGTTCTCTCTCAGCTCGGGTCCTTGCCAGTTGCCCGCGCTTGCGATGCATGTCACCAGGGACTCCAGGCCAGCCGGTTGTGGTGTGGTGCCGTTGCTGTTTTGCACGCTGCAGATTTGGCCCGATGGCTGCGTGAGCACGCTGACCGCGTAGGGCGCTCCCGCGCCAACCGGGGTGGCGAAAGTGAAGGGGCCGTTGGCACCGATGCTGAGGTTGTCACCGCCGTTGTTTTGCAGCACGAGGCCGCTGCCAGTGAGCCCGACCACACGGCCGCCCACGCTGTGAAAGACCGACGGTGGTGCGATAGCCACCTCCACCACCATGCCGTCTCCAATGGAGCGGCTGTTGGCGTTGACCGGGTCCCAACCGATCACCTCGCCATTGGACCGGAGCACCTTGGGACAGTTGAAGTTGACGACCAGCGAGAGCAGGTTCTTGCCGTTGTCGAGATACGAGGTGGCCAGGTTGAAGGTGGCGATGCCCTTGAGCTTGCCGCCCTCAACGACCATGGGAGGACTTTGGGTGGCGACCGTCTGCTGCGTGCCCCAGCTGAAGGTGGCTGGGTTGTAGCGGCTGCGTTTGAAACTGACCGACACATTCGTGCAATTGCCCGCCACTTCGAAATGCGAGCGCAGTTGCAGATCGGCCGCCTGGTCGACCCGGTACGACCCGGCGTCGCCCAGATCGATGTGGGGCGGACTGGTCTGTGTGAGCGCGGCGGGGGGTGTGGCGCTGATGCGGGCGTAACTGCGGTCGTGGACGCACCAGTAGGGGTCGCGTGTCATGGCGCTGGGAACGGAGCAAATAGCCGCGCCGTAGTAACCGAAGGAGAAGGTGTTGCGTTGCCACTCCCCTATGCCGTCGGTCACGACCGTGTTCACCTGTTTCCAGTCATTGCCGGGGCTGGCCATGAAAAGCGAGCTTCCCGTTGCCCCGCTGGGCACGGGTGCGCGGATGGTGATGAGCTGGTTGAACACCTGACCGTGTGGGGTGAATTCGTAGCTCGGGCCTGCCTTTGGATAGGCGTCCAGCGGGTCGGGTGCGCCTGCCGCGTTGCGGGCAATGCCGATCGTGGTGGTGCCGCTCAGAGCGCCTGCCGGGATGATCACCTGCACGCCGTCGGGACCGGTGACGGTACCCCCGGCTGGGCCCACCTGGACCGAGACGGCGGTTTGCTCCGCCGGCTGACCTCCCCCGCCGCAGCCCACCAGCCACAGGGGCACGAGCACGCAAGCCAGCAACCACAGCGCCAGTGTCAATATGGCCCGGGGCGGTAGCGCGGCACCATCGGCTTGCAGCTGGGGGTGCGATCCGTGGGCGGTGCGTTGGGCGAAGCGGATCATGGTGGGCTCCTGTTGGAGATGGCCGGGGCCCCATGTTACGAATCGGCCAGCTGCTCGAACAGTGCCAAAAGTCACTACCCGGGTGCGTGCCGCCGACCCGGTAGAGGCTCGCGGCTCAGCGCCGCGCCAGCTGATCCAGGGCTTGCAGCAACTGCTCGGGTACCACCGGCTTGAACAGCACCGGCACGCCCGAATCGTGTACGCGTTGCAGCCGCTCGGGTGCGGTTTCGCCGGTCACCAGCAGCAGTGGCAGCTCCGGGTCGAAGCGCGTGCGCAAACGCAGCGCGGCGGCCAGGCCGTCGGCGCCATCGGCCAGGCGGAAGTCGCAGAGCAAGGCATCAAAACGCCAGCCGCCTGCCAGCGCGGCCTGCAGGGCGTTTTGCGCGCTGGCTTCGTCGGTGGCTGCCTGCAGCTCCATGCCCCAGGCGCTCAGAAAGGCCGCCACCGCCTCTGCGATGTCGGTTTCGTCGTCGATCAGCAGCACGCGCCGATGTCGGGTTTCTGGTGCCGGGGCGGAAAGCGGTGTCGGCCATTCAAGGGTGGGCGTCGCGGTTTGCGGTTGCGGTTCGGCGGCCGGGAGGATGATTTGGAACCGGCTGCCGCGACCGCTGCGCGAATGCAGTTGCACCGGGTGCGCCAGCAGTTGCGAGAGTCGGCGCACGATGGACAGGCCGATGCCCAACCCGCGCGTGCGATCGCGCCCCGGGTTGTCGATCTGGTAGAACTCGTCGAACACACGTTCGCTGTGTTCGGGCGCGATGCCCACGCCGGTGTCGACCACGTCGATCGACACCTGCGCGCCGCGCGCGCGCGCCACCAGCAGCACGCCGCCGCGGGCCGTGTATTTGATGGCGTTGTCGACCAGGTTGGCCAGCAGGCGCTGCAACAGGGCGGGATCGCTGTGCACCCACAGCGGCGTGCTGCGCACCCGCAGCTCCAGCCCCTTGTCTTCGGCCAGTGCGGCAAAGGTCTGGTGGATGTCCAGAAACGCCGGGCCCAGGGCCATGGGCTGGCGCTCAGGTTCGATGACACCAGCGTCCAGGCGGGACACGTCCAGCATGGTGTCCAGCGAGCCGCCCAGGGCGTGCACCGCGCGCATCAGGCGCGTCGCGTGGGCGTGTTCGGGCCGACCCTCCAGGCTTTTTTCCAGCACCGCACCGAACAGCGCAATGGCGTGCAGTGGCTGGCGCAGGTCGTGGCTGGCGGCGGCAAAGAAGTGCGTTTTTTCGTCGCTGGCGCGCTGGGTCAGGGCGTTTTGCTGCGCCAGCTGTTCGGCCAGCGCTTCTTTCTCAAAGCGCATCAGCAGCGATTCGGTGAGCAGCAGGTGCTGGCGCCGCGCGAAATGCAGGGTGGCGGCCAGGTACACCCCGCAGCAAGCGGCCAGGAACAGGTGCACGGTGTCGCCCAGCCACAGCAGGGCTGTGATCAGGCCGATCATCATGGGCAGCACAAAGGCCAGCACCGATGCCCAGCGCGGCGCCACCGCCGGCACACCGGCACTGGCGAGGCCGAGCATCACCAGCATGAACAGGGTGGTGAACGGCAGGTCGTCGTCCGGCATGACGAGCCACGGCGCCAGACCCCAGGTGGCGCTGTAGTAAACCAGCTCGCGCCACTGGCGCCTGGCCCAGAAGGCGCTGCGCTGGGCGGCGTCCGGATCGCGGTGGTAGGCGCCGATGACGGGGTAGCGCAGCACCTGGATGGTGTGCAGGCCGAGCCAGACCAGCACCATGGGCTCGTGCAGGCGCCAGTAAAACAGCGCGCACAGGCACCAGGCCAGCACGGCGTCGGCGATGGTGGAGCTCCACGAGGTAGCGAACAGCGAGGCCACCTGCGCCCGCAGCACGCGGGCCGCGGTGTTGTCGTCGTTCGCCTGGAGGTCGAGGGCGGGATTCAACCGGGCCTCAGCGCAGCAGGCTGATGAGTTGCGCCCGCGAGCGCAGGCCAAAGAGCAGCAGCAAGGTGGAGACGTGGTTCTTCACCGTGCCTTCGCTCAGTTGGGCGTGTTGTGCGATCTCGCGGTTCGACTGGCCGGCCAGGATCCAGTCCAGCACCTGTGCCTGGCGCTCGGACAGACTGATCAGCTGGCCGCTGGCGTTGCGCCGTTGCACTTTGCGTTCGGCTGCCGGGGCGGTGGTGCCTGCGGGTGTGGTCGGTTCCTGCTGCCACATGCCCAGCGAGCGGATGTAGCCGATCACCTCCTGCAGGTCGCCGGATTTGGTCAGAAAAGCCTGGGCACCCTGATCCAGGGCTTGGCGCACCAAGCGCGGGTCTTGTGTGCCCGAGAGCACAACGATGCGCGCGCGCGGGAAACGCTGGCGGAACCGGGTCAGGGCGTTCAGGCCGTGTGCGTCGGGCAGCTGCAGGTCGAGCAGGACCAGGCCGATGCTGGCTTCCTGGCTGGCGTAGAGCTGCAGCGCCTCGGCCAGGCAGCGCGATTCGAGCACGTTGATGCTCTGGTGGTGCTGGGCCGCCTGGGCCTGCACCAGCGAACGCAGGCCCAGGCGCACCAGGTCGTGGTCGTCCACCACCAGCATGCCCGTGGGCAGGGGCGGGGAGACCGGCGCTGCGCCGGCAGCGGCGTGGGGCAGGGGGGACATCGTGCGCCATGGTAGGCCTTCCGGTGGGCGGCGGGAAGTGCAGAAAGTCATGCGGTGTTGCGACCGGTGGACGCCACCGAGGGGGCGAAATCGGCTCCTTGCGTTGCCCGGGGACGCGGTAAGGTTCGGGCATCCCGCGCGGCTGGTCCAAGCCGTTCTACGCTGCCACGGGCCGCCGCCCCGCGTTCTCGTTTGGAGGAAACCTCGCCATGGCCATGGGTCCATTTGCATTTGCCAACAACACCAACCGCTTTCTCGCTGTGCCCGAGCTGGCCGACCAGCCGTTTGCCATTGCTGGCGTGCCCTACGACGGCGTGGTGACGAACCGCCCCGGCGCGCGCTTTGGGCCGCAGGCGATCCGCGCCGCCAGCTTGATGTTGTGCGACGGCATACACCCGGTGTTCGACGTATCGCCCGCCGCCTACCTGGGCGACGCGCTGGACATGCGCCTGCCCAACGCCTCGCCCTTGCCCGAGGTGCGGCGCCACATTGAGGCGCAAGCGGCGGCACTGATGGGCAAGCACCACTGCGTGTTTCTCGGTGGCGATCATTCGATCACGCTGTCTTTGCTGCGCGCGGCCCAGGCGCAATACGGCGGGGGCGAGCCGCTGGCCTGTCTGCATTTCGACGCGCACTGCGACACCTGGACCGACCATTTTGGCGAACCTTCGGGCCACGGCACCTGGACCTATGAGGCGCTGCAAGAGGGCTTGATCAGCCCGGCGCACACGGTGCAGGTCGGCATCCGCTCCAGCGGCAAACGTGCCGCCCGCGAGTACGTGGCCGACCAGGGCGGGCAGATTTTCACGGCGCGTGCGCTGCGCGGCAAAGACGGCGAAGGCCTGCAAGCCGTGGTGGCCGCGATCCGCCAGCGCATCGGCGCGCGGCCTTGTTACCTCACGCTCGACATCGATTGCCTGGACCCGGCCTTTGCGCCCGGCACCGGCACACCCGAGCCGGGCGGCATGAGCAGTTCGCAGGTGATGACGCTGGTGGAAGAGCTGGCCGATCTGAACTGGATTGCCATGGACTGTGTGGAGGTGGCCCCGGCCTACGACCACGCGGAATTGACCAGCAACGCCGCCGCCTGCCTGGTCTGGACCTATTTGTGCGGGCAGGTGGCGAAACGCCAGGGAGCGGCTTGACCATGTGGGGCCGATCGCTGGCGGATTCCGACACCCAGCTCAACCAGAGCAGCTACTACGAAGCCAGTGTGCAGCGGCCCGCGCCCTGTGCGCCGCTGGAAGGCGATGTGCGGGCCGACGTGGTGGTGGTGGGTGGCGGCTACGCCGGTTTGTCGGCGGCGCTGGAGCTGGCGCAGCGGGGCATGAGCGTGGTGTTGCTGGAAGCCGAGCGCGTGGGCAGCGGCGCGAGTGGGCGCAACGGCGGCCAGACCATCGTGGGTTATGCCAGCGGGCAAGCGCCGTTTGAGCAGCAGCTGGGTGCAGCCGATGCGCGGCGGGCCTGGGACATGTCGGTGGAGGCGGTGGATTTGGTGGACCAACGCATCGCCGAGCACCGCATCGATTGCGACCGGGCGCAGGGTTATGTGTACGTGGCCGACTCGCCGCGCAAGGCACGCGCACTGGCCACCGAAGCCGCCGACTTGCAGCGCCTGGGCATTGCCTGTGAATGGACGCAGGGCGAGGAGACGCGCCGCCTGATCGACAGCCCGCGCTACGTGGCGGCGTTCCGCGAAAACCGATCCGGGCATTTGCACCCGCTCAAATACGCGCTGGGTCTGGCGCGGGCGGCACAGGCGGCGGGTGTGCGCATACACGAGCATTCGGCGGTCACGGCTTTGCAGCGCGGCCCACAGCTGGTGGCGAGCACGGCGCGTGGCCGTGTCACGGCGGACTTTGGTGTGCTCGCGGGCAATTGCATGCTGCCCGAGTACGGACCGGCGGTGGCGCCCGAGATCGCGCCGCGCATCATGCCGGTGGGCACTTACATCGTGGCCACCGAACCGCTGGACCCGGCGCTGTGCGCACGCCTGATTCCGGGCAACGCGGCGGTGTGCGACAACAATTTTGTGCTCGACTATTTCCGCTTCAGCACCGACCACCGCATGCTGTTTGGTGGCCGCGTGAGCTACACCGCCAAGACACCAGCGAATCTCAAGCAGGCGATGGCGCAGCGCATGGCCCAGGTGTTTCCGGCGCTGAAGGAGGTGGCGGTGGACTACGTGTGGGGTGGCTTTGTGGACATCAGCATGAACCGCGCGCCCGACTTTGGCCGCCTGGGCGACCGGCTGTATTACCTGCAAGGCTTCAGCGGCCATGGCCTTGCGTTGACCGGCTTGGCGGGCCGCCTGGTGGCCGAAGCGGTGGCGGGGCAGGCCGGTCGTTTTGATGTGTTCGCGGGCCTGCAGCACCGCGCGTTTCCAGGGGGCGCGCTGCTGCGCACGCCCAGCCTGGCTCTGGGCATGCTCTGGCACCGCCTGATGGATCGCCTCTAAGACCTCGGGGACCGCCGGGCGGTGAGATTGAAATAATTTCAGGCGTTGGCTGAAAGTTTTTCCAAGTGCCGCGATGCTAGAGCCGTCTGCGTGGTTTTGTCAGTCACGTGGTGGACTCTAAGTACACATTGCATTTGTGACCACATTGCGGGCAATCACTAGGGTTAGCCCTGACCGCTCTCGGGAGAGTGAGGCGCAGACTGGGGAAGTCTTTTCAAGACACGTCATTCCTTTTCATAATTCCAGAGGAGCAGACCATGGATATCCAATCTCGCCGCGGCGTGATCAAGGCCGGGGCTATTGGGGCGCTGGCCGCGCCTTTTGTCGGCAGCGCGCATGCCGCCGGACAGACCTGGAAGGTGCAGTCCACTTGGGACGCGGGCACCACCGGCTACAAATTGTTCGAAACTTGGTGCAACAGTTTCAAGGAAAAGTCCGGCGGTGAACTCACCATCCTGCCGTTCGCGGCGAAGTCGGTGGCCGCCGACAACAACGCCTTGTTCGAAGCGGTGAAGGCCGGCGTGCTGCAAGGCATGAACCCCTGGACGCTGTACTGGGCCGGCAAGATTCCGGCCTCGGTGTTCCTGTCGAGCTACCCCGCAGGCCCGGACCAGCCTTCGCAGTGGGACACCATGTTCTACGGCCTGGGCATGCTGGAGATGGCGCGCGAGATCTACGCCAAGCACGGCCTGTATTTCGTGGGCACGATCCAGCACGATGCCAACGTGATCCATTCCAAGGTGCCTATCACCTCGCTGGCCGAGATGAAGGGCAAGAAGATCCGCCTGCCCGGTGGCATGGTGTCCGAGGTGTTCCAGCAGTTCGGTGTCTCCACCGTGGCGCTGCCGGGTTCCGACATTTTCCCGGCGCTGGAAAAAGGCACCATCGACGCGGCCGACTTCGTGGGCCCGGCGGTCAACTACGACCTGGGCTTCCATCAGGTCACCAAGTACATCCTGATGGGCCCGCCCGGCACCATGAGCGTGTACCAGCCGGTGGATCTGATGGATTTGACGGTGAACATGGGTGCCTGGAAGCGCCTGTCCAAGAAGATGCAGGCCTTTGTGGAAGAGCAGGTCAAGTCCTATTCGCTGACGCAGTACGTGGCGATCCAGAAGGCCAACGTCGATGCCATGGTCAAGTTCGCGGCGGCCGGCACCACGGTGTCGCGCCTGGGCCAGGACGACGTGGACGCGTTTCGCAAGGCCGCGATTCCGATCTGGTTCAACTGGGCGCGCAAAGACGCCGACGCGGCGCGTGTGTTCAAGCTGCAGCTGGACTACATGAAGAGTGGTGTGTTGGGTTACGTCACCGACGCCGATCTCAAGGGTCAGAAGCTCTGACGCCCGTGTTTTCCGTCTGCGCCTGACCCAGGCGGCAAACCAGAGCGGCTCAGGGTGAGCCGCTCGTTTTTTTGGGACTCTCTATGTCATCTGAAAGCATTGGCCTTGTATTGCCACACTGGGTTTACTGGGGCTGGCTGGCGCTGGTTCCGCTGGCCTTGATCGTTCTGGGCTGGCGCAAGAACATCCTGCCAGCGGTGCCCTACGAACCCGGCGCTGGCTGGTTCGAACGCCTGCTCGACTGGACCAGCGACCGCACCGGTCTCTTTGTGTCGCTCTGGAGCGTGAGCGCGGTGCTGGCGTATTCGTACGAAGTGGCGGCGCGCTACCTGTTCAACATGCCCACCATCTGGGTGCACGAGGCCAGCTTTTTGCTGTTCGGCATGCAGTACATGATGGCCGGCGCCTACGGTTTGCTGCACGGTTCGCACGTGCGCGTGGACGTGCTTTACACCAAGCTCTCGCTACGCCGCCAGGCGGCCTTGTCGGTGTTCACCTCGGTGTTCTTCTTCATTTTTGTACTGGCCATGATGGGCACGGCCTACCGCTTTTTCTTCGAGAGCCTGGCGATGGACGAGCGCTCGGTGGAGACCTGGCAAATCCAGTACTGGCCGGTCAAGGGGTTCATGCTGTTTGGCGCCTGTCTCATTTTCCTAGCCGGTGTCTCGCGCCTGATCAAGGACATCCGCATCTATGAAACCCAACTGAAAAAAGAGGTGGCCGCATGAGTTCCGCTGCACAAAGCGCCGCGAACCGTTCGCGTTGGCTGACCTATGGTTTGTCGCTGCTGGTCCTGGCCGTGGTGCTGGTCGAGGCGGTGAACATTGGCTTTTACGACCCCTGGGGCGACGACTATTTCCTGTTTCGCATGCAGGGCGTGCTGGCCAATGTGTCCATGTCCGCGCTCACCTGGGTGATGTTCGGCTCGCTGTTCATCATGCTCATGGCGGGCCTGCCGCTGGCCTTTGTGGCGGGTGGCCTCGGGGTGGTGTTCCTGTACCTGCTGGGCGATGCGGCGATGTTGAACATCATCCCCAGCCGCATCTTCCCGATGATGACCAACCCCGATCTGGCGGCGATTCCGCTGTTCATCTTCATGGCCACCATGCTGGAGCGCGCGGGCCTGATCGAGGAGTTGTTCGACGCGGTCTACCAGTGGATGGGTGGCCTGCACGGCGGCCTGGCGGTGGCCACCATCGTGGCCTCGACCATTCTCGCGGCCATGGTGGGCGTGGTGGGCGCGGCGATTGTGACCATGGGCATCATCGCCTTGCCGGCCATGCTCAAGCGCAACTACGACCCCGAGATCGCCATCGGCTCCATCATGGCCGGTGGCACGCTGGGGGTGTTGATCCCGCCGTCTATCCTGGCGATTCTGTACGCCGTGGTGGCCCAGCAATCGGTGGGCGAGCTGTACCTGGGCAGCGTGCTGCCGGGCTTGCTGCTGTCCAGCCTGTACATCCTCTACGTGGTGGTGCGCACCACGCTCAAGCCCGAACTCGGGCCGCCGGTGCCCATGGAAGAGCGCCTGAGCATGGGACAAAAGCTCGCGCTGTTGCGTGGCCTGATCGCCCCCATTGCGCTGGTGGTGATGGTGCTGGGCTTGCTGTTTGCCGGTATCGCCACGCCAGTGGAAGCCGCCGGCCTGGGCAGCCTGGGCGCCATGGGCGTGGCGGCTCTGCACCGGCGCCTGTCGCTCAAGGCCTTGATCGGCGCCAGCACCGACACGGTGAAGGCCACCGCCATGGTGTTGTGGATCATCTTTGGCGCGTCGATCTTCGTCGGCCTCTACATCTTGCAGGGCGGGCAGACCTTCATCACCGAGACCATTCTGAGCACCGGCCTGAGCGCCTACGGCATCTTGTTCCTGATGATGGTGTTGTTGGTGGTGCTGGGCATGTTCCTGGACTGGGTCGGCATTCTCTTGCTGGCGGTGCCGATCTTCGTGCCCATCATCAAGTCGCTGACCTTTGATGGCCTGTTCGGCTTCCCCGGCCCGTCGCCCGATTCGGTGGTGCTGTGGTTCGGTGTGCTGTACCTGGTGAACATGCAGATGAGCTTTCTCTCACCGCCGTTTGGTTACGCGCTGTTCTACATCCGGGGCGTGGCGCCGCCGGAGATCACCATGGCGACGATCTTCCGCTCGTCGCTGATCTTCCTGGCGATCCAGGTGCTGGCGCTGGGCCTGGTGGTGGTGTTCCCGGTGATCGCCACCGGCTTGCCGGCCTGGGTCTACGGACGCTGACGGGCCGCAAGCTTCTGCCTCATGCGGGCTGCGCCTGGCGCGCGCCCGCATGGTGGTTGATCAGCTGGGCCAGCAAGGGCCCGTACTGGCGGATTTCGCTCAGGGGCGCGTAGCCGTAGCCAATGATCAGGCCCTTCAAATCCTTGCGCTGCAGGCAATAGCCGGAAAGCGGGCGCACGCTCAATTGGTGGCCGGCGATGCGCTGCGCAAGCGCCTTGTCGTTCGTCTGCGGCGGCAGATACAGGCACAGGTGCAGGCCTTGCTCGGCCCCGCCGATGCGTCCACCCGAGGGGCTGTTCTCGGCCAGGCAAGGGGCCAGCGATTCGAGCAGGCACTGGCGGCGTTCGGCGTAACTTTGCCGGGCGCGCCGCAGCGTGCTGGAGAAGTGCCCCATTTCAATGAACTCGGCCAGCGCGGCCTGCAAAGGCATCTGGCCGGGGCGGTTGAGGTCGTAGTGCGCCTGCTTGAAAGCGGCGACCAGCGATTTGGGCACCACCAGGTAGCCCAGCTTGAGACCGGGGTACAGCACCTTGGAAAACGAGCCCATGTAGAGCACGCGGTCGTCGGTGTCCAGGCCGGCCAGCGACGAAATGGGTGGGCCGCTGAAGCGGAATTCGCTGTCGTAGTCGTCTTCCAGAATCCAGGCCTGGTGGGCGCGGGCGGTGGCCAGCAACTGGTGGCGCCGGGGCAGCGACATCACCGCACCGGTGGGGTACTGGTGCGAAGGTGTGACGTAAATCAGGCGCGCGGGCCGGCGTTCGTCGTCCGCGGTGGGCGCAATGCCTTGTTCGTCCACCGGCACCGGGTGCAGCGCCAGCCCGCAGGCGGTGAAGGCCTTGGCCGCGCCCCAGTAGACCGGGTCTTCCACCCACACGGTGTCGCCGTGGTCGGCCAGCAGCTGGGCGCAGAGTTCGAGCGACTGCTGGGTGCCGCTGGTGATGATGACTTCGTCGGCCTGCAAATGCACGCTGCGCGAGACCCGCAGGTAGTCGGCCACGGCGCGGCGCAGCGGGGCGTAACCCCCGGCGGCGTTGTAGTCCAGCATGTCGGGGTAGGTCATGCGCCAGTGCTTGTTCTGCAGGCGTTGCCAGAGCGTGACCGGAAAGGCGCTGAAATCGGCGATGCCTGGGGTGAAGGGTTGCACCTCGAATTCGTGGGCGCAGAAGCGGCGCGCGAGTTCCAGCCCCCGGGCCGAGAGCGTGCCGGGCGCGGTGCTGAGGCCGTGGTGGGCGGCCTGGGCGCTGCCGTGCAAGGCGCGCGGTACGTTTTCGCTGACAAAGGTGCCGCTGCCGACCCGGCTCGCCAGATAGCCTTCCACGCTGAGCTGGTTGAGCGCGGCCACCACCGTGTTGCGCGACAGGCCCAGGTCTTGCGCCAGGTGGCGGCTGGAGGGCAGGCGCTCGTCGGCGCCGAGCTTGCCGTCCAGAATGGCGCGGCGCAACGCCTCGTAAAGCTGGCGGTGCAGGGGCAAGCTGTCTTGGGCGCCGAGTCGGCCCATTTCGGCCAGCAAAAATTCAGACAACATGCGAGGCTTCCGTGTACGGCACCCGCGCGGGGTGCGCTGGGGTTCGCGTTGCGCCCGCGTGGGCTGGCCCAAGTGGCTCCATGGTCTTGGCGCAACTGGCCCTGATTGTGATCCAATTTTCGCGGCACAATCGACGCACGAGTTTGGAGATTCCATGAAACAGCCGCCATGTATGGTCTGGCTTCCCGCCGACCACCGGTTGATGGGCGACCATGGGCATCAAATGCCTTTTTTGCTGCTGGGCGAGAAGTACGCCCGCGCCGTGAAACAGGGCGCCCAAGCCCAGCCGCTGATCTTTCCGCTGGCCGAAAACGCGCAGATTCCCGAACTGCTGGCCCTGGTGGACGGGGTGATGCTCACCGGCTCACCCGCCAATGTGCACCCCTCGCATTTCAACGAACCGGTCGCCGATCCCGGCTTGCCCCTGGATCCCGAGCGCGACACGCTGACCCTGGCTTTGGTCCAGGCCTGTCTGGAGCAGGGCGTGCCGTTGCTGGGCGTGTGCCGGGGTTTCCAGGAGATCAACGTGGCCCTGGGTGGCAGCCTGCACCAGCAGGTGCAGAACGTGCCCGGGCTGATGGACCACCGCGAGCCCAAGGGCGCGCCCTACGAGGTGCAATACGGCCCCAGCCACCCGATCCGCCTGGTACCCGGCAGCGTGCTGGAGACCTGGGCCGGCGGCCCTGAGACCAGGGTCAACTCCCTGCACGGCCAGGGCATCCACCGCCTGGCACCGGGCCTGGAGGCGCTGGCCCATGCACCCGACGGCCTGGTGGAGGCTTTTGGCGTGCGTGGTGCGCGCGCCTTTGCCTATGGCATGCAATGGCACCCAGAATGGCGTTTTTCGGAGACGCCGTTTTATGCTGCCATCTTCGAGGCGTTTGGACGGGCTTGCCGCCTGCGCCAACAGCAACGCTTGCATGCACCCGAATCTGGACTTGAACCCCGCCCAACCGTATCCCCCCCGTCTGACAACAACAAGCAAGGAATCGGCCTATGAATGCCCCCAAAAAAATGAGCTTCAACGATCTGGAGGTCTGGCTCAACAACAACCGGGTCACCGAAATCGAGTGCCTGGTGCCCGACTTGACCGGCGTGGCGCGCGGCAAGATCCTGCCGCGTGAAAAATTCACCGAAGACCGTGGCATGCGCCTGCCCCAAGGCGTGGTGGCCATGGGTGTGACGGGGGTGTACCCCGACAGTGGGCCGTATTTCGACGTGATCGAGCCAACCGACCGCGACATGCAGTTGCGCCCCGACCCCTCCACCGTGCGCATCGTGCCCTGGGCGTCGGACCCCACCGCACAAGTCATCCACGATTGTTTCGATCACGACGGCAAGCTGGTGCCGTATGCGGTGCGCAGTGTGCTGCGCCGGGTGTGTGAGCTGTACACGGCCGACGGCCTGGAGCCGGTGGTCGCGCCCGAGCTCGAGTTTTACCTGACGGCCCGCAACACCGACCCGAACACGCCGCTGAAGACGCCGATCGGGCGCAGCGGCCGTGCCGAAACCTCGCGCCAGGCCTACAGCATCGATGCGGTGAACGAGTTCGACCCGCTGTTCGAAGAGATTTACGACTACTGCGAGAAGATGAACCTGAACGTGGACACGCT
>NZ_JBFJMY010000034.1:0-18744 GCF_041633695.1 Hydrogenophaga sp. | reverse complement strand
GCTCCATCTGTCCGTGAAACCGCAGTTGCCATGGCTGATCATCGACGACCCCGTACAAAGCATGGACGAGGTTCACATCTCGCAGTTCGCTGCACTGTTGCGAACACTGTCAAAGCAGCATGGCCGTCAAGTCATCATCGCCGTGCACGAGAAGCCGCTCTTCGACTACCTGCGCTTGGAACTCAGCCCCGCCTTCGAGGGTGACCGATTGATCACGGTAGAGCTAGGGCGCGCGCCCAATGGCGAGACGGAGGCGAATACTGAGGTCAAAGACTGGAAGCAGGATCTGGCGATTGCAGCGTAGACGTTTGTTCTCGCGCTAGGAGAGCCCTTAGCCGAGAACGTCCAAGTTGCTGGGACGAGGTCTTCACCTAGGATGCGCCCGTCTCAGCTTAATCGTAGAACGACCGGTCTCAGACAGTTTTGGGAAGGGCCGCTCATGGCCGCGAGTGTGAGCAAGAGGCGGCGCCAGGCAGCTGACTTTCGACATGGGCGCTTCCCACGCGCCATATGCACACCCGTCGCCGCCGAACCCCAGTCAACATGGCCACGCCTTGAAGCGCCGCGCACGCCTCAGGGTGCTGTCAGCGTGAGGCCGTTCTGCTGGAACAGCGCCAGCATCTCGCCGCTGCTGCGCAGATGCTGCATGGCACTCTCCAGCGCCATGCCCAGCTCTTTGTATTGGGATTTGATCGCCATGCCGACCGGCCAGCCTTTGGCCGAGCTGGCGGGCAGATCGAGCGCGGTGAGCGCCCAATGCCGCTCACCCGCTGGCAGCCGGAACAAGGCCGCTTCGGCTTGCGCGCGCAGCACATAAGCCGCGTCGGCCTGGCCCGCGAGCACCGCCTGGGCTGCGTGCAGGCCGCTGTCCAGAATGTTGATGCGTGTGCGCAGCAAGCCACCGCCGTAGCCCAGCAAGGCGCTGGCCGCACCGGCGCCCCGCTCCACGGTCAATCGGGCTTGTTGCAAGTCTTCCGGCTGGCGCACCTGGGGCAGCGTGCGGGTGTCGTGCAACAGCACCGGCACTTGTCGCATATAGGGTGCAAAAATCAGCACCTGCCTGTTTTCCTGCATCAGGTAGCGGTCCACCGGCACCTGCAACAACAGGTCGGCCGGGCCGTAGCCCAGGTAATGCCCTTTCCAGACCATGTTGCGCAAATCGTCGTTCATGTTCTCGCCGGCGTCGAAAGGCAGCAGCGCCAGCTTGAGCTGGAGCTCGCGCGCCAAGGCCTGGGCCAAGGCCACGTCCAACCCCTGCATGTCGGCCACCGGACCGTCTGAGAACGGCGCATTGTCTTTGTAGACCGCGACCTTGAGCACACCGCGTTCGCGGATGCGAGCCAGGTCGCTCAGCTCGGTTTGGGCCAGGGCATCGCCCACACCGGCCAGGCCACCCAGAGCCAGGGCCGCGACCAGTTCGCGGCGCTGCAGGCCAGGGCGGCGCTGCAGCGGTGCGGCGCTCGGGGTACGGGTCTTGTGCATGTTGTGTCTCCAGTGCGCGGGCCTGTCCGCAGGCCACACGCGGTTTTGAACGGGCGTGGGTGCCGGGCGGTCTCAAGGCGCGCGGCGCGTTTCCAGGTAGGTCCGGATGGACCAGATGGCTTCTTGTGTCAGCGTGCCTTCAAACGGGGGCATGTAGACACGGCCGTCGCGGGTGCGGCCACGCCGCACCGTGGCCAGAAAGTAGTCGTCCATTTCTTTGAAGCAGGCCTGCTTTTTCGCTTCGTCGGCCAAGCCCATGCAGTCGGCATCGAGCTTGCGCAGATCGGGTGACATGCCACCCGAGATGGCTTCGAGGCCGTGGCAGCGCGCGCAATTCTGGTTGTAGGCCGAGGTGCCGATGCGCAAGGCTTCGGGCTGGGCCTCACCGGCGCTGAACGGATTGCTGTCGCGCCATTTTTCGCCCAGTTGCGGCAAGGTGTGTGTGTCCACCGACTGCGGCGTCACGTCACCATGCGCCATGACCGAAACCGCCACCAAGCTGCTGGCGGCGATGAGTGCGGCGGCCACGCCCTGCTGGACTCGGCTAGATGAAGAAAGAAATTTCATGGGGTCGTCTCCTGGTTCCAACGGTAGGTGGTTGTTGAAGACTGTTCAGCAATATGCAGGCCACCAACACGCACCCCCAGCGGTTCACGCAGGCCACGCGACCTGCCGCCACACGTTGAGCGCCCCAAGTGTTCCAAACAGGACCAATTGCTCCATTGCGGAACAGACGGAGAGGAACACCCGAGCAGGAGGTGGCCGCTGCCGAACGGGCCCTGCGGCACAGCGCGAGACCGGAGCACGGGCAAATATCTCCCCCGCCAACACACCGCTCGCCACACCGCTTGCTATAGGGCGGAAGTCCACTGCGTCCAGCCGTGTGGCTGGCTCGCACCGCACGGCGCTGGCTTGGCCTGCACCGCCTCTTCGCCCGGCACGGTGCGACTTTTGCGTACACCTTTGTTGCATCGGGAAACCGAGTGTTGAACTGTGGCGCATATATGAAGAGAATTGCATGAGCGACAACATCGATAAACCCGAGGATTTCCCAAAGCCGCCGAAACCCGTCGACCGCGAATGGACGATGGATTTTTGGTCTGGCGTGCCTCCGGACCTAGGAGACAACATGAATGCCGCACCGTTTTCCCACACCGGCATCCGCCGTGTCGATGCCACGCAACTGGGCGCCGAGCAGCCCGACCTGATCGACCAAGCCCATCAACGCTCGCACGCTTTTGGTCTGGCTTGTGGCGACGATCCCGATTTTTCCAGCCCATCGCGCGGTGTTCTGACCGACGCGCTGGAAGAAAACCGTTTCCTGTTCCAGCACGCGGCACCGGTCATGGAAACGCTCTACGACCAGATCGTCAACACCCACAGCATGGTGTTGCTGACCTCGTCCAAAGGCATGGTGCTGCACTCCTTGGGCGACAACGACTTTCTGGAAAAAGCCTCGCGCGTGGCGCTAACGCCCGGCATGGACTGGTCGGAGCAGAACAAGGGCACGAACGCCATCGGCACGGCCCTGACGGAAGAAGAAGCGCTGACGGTCAACGGTGGCCAGCACTACATGAACGCCAACAAGTTTCTGACCTGTTCGTGCTCGCCCATCTTCGACCCCTACGGCCAGGTGATCGGCGCGCTGGACGTGACCGGCGACCACCGCAGCTTCCACCAGCACACCCTGGCACTGGTACGCATGTCGGCCCAGATGATCGAGAACCACATGTTCGCCGACATCTTTCCCAAGGCGGTGCGCATCCATTTCCACACCCGTTCCGAATTTCTGGGCACCCTGGTCGAAGGCATCGTCGTGTTTTCGCCCGAGGGCCGTTTCATGTCGGCCAACCGCAGCGCCCAGTTCCAGATCGGCCTGTCGTTCAGCGCACTCAAGGCGCACACGTTTTCGTCTCTCTTCGGCATGCCGATCTCCAGCCTGTTCGAGCTGTTCAGCGGCACACCGCCCAACCCCAAGCAACTGTGCTTGCACAACGGCGTTTCGGTCTGGTGCCGGGTGCGGGTGAAACTGTCCAGCCCTTGGGCTTCCGGCAAGTCCATGGCCACCCTGTCCCACACGCCGGCGTCTGCACCGGGCACCGCGCCGATCGTCGTGTCCGACAGCCCGGCGTTGACACCTGCACGCAAGATCCAGCTCTCCACCTTGCACTACCTCGATACCGGCGACCCTCAGATTTCTGCGGTGATTGAGAAACTGCGCCTGGTGCGCGGGCGCGACATCCCGGTCATGATCCTGGGCGAGACCGGCACCGGCAAAGACCTGCTGGCGCAAGCATTCCACGCCGACTCGGCGCGTTGCAACCAACCCTTTGTGTCGGTCAACTGCGCATCCATTCCCGAAACACTGATCGAGTCCGAGCTGTTCGGCTACGAGGAAGGCGCCTTCACCGGTGCGCGCAAAAAAGGTTCAACCGGCAAGATCCTCCAGGCCAATGGCGGCACGCTGTTCCTCGATGAAATCGGCGACATGCCCCGCCATTTGCAAGCCCGCTTGCTGCGTGTCTTGCAAGAGCGCAAGGTCAGCCCGCTGGGAGCCGGCAAGGAGGTGGACGCGGACGTGACGGTGATCTGCGCCACGCACAAAAACCTCAAAGACATGATTGCCCAGGGCGACTTCCGCGAAGACCTCTACTACCGCCTCAACGGTCTGGTGGTGCGGCTGCCGGCCTTGCGCGAGCGCACCGACTTCAAACTGGTGGTGCAAAAAATCCTGCACTCGCTGTGCGAGAACGGGGCCGAGATCCCGATTTCGGACGAGGTGATGCAATTGTTCCGCCGCTACCACTGGCCGGGCAACTTCCGCCAGTTGCACAACCTCTTGCGCACCGCCGTGGTCATGGTGGGCTGTCGCGGTGCGATCGAACGCAAGCACCTGCCCGACGACTTCCTGGAAGAAGTCGCGCTGATGGATCAGACCCCCCGCGCACCGGCGCCTGCCGGAGCCAGTCCCACCGGCGTGCCCGCCACAGCCATGGCGCCGCCGGACCTCGGCCAGGACGGCGGGCGCCTGCAAGACGTGGCGCTCACCGCCATGGCGCAGATGCTGCGCCAGCACCGGGGCAATGTGTCGGCGGCGGCCAAGGCGCTGGGCGTCTCCCGCAACACGATTTACCGCAAAAAAGAGTTGTTACCGCCGGACGTCTGGAGCTGAACCGCCCGGCGGTGCTGCCGCGCCGAACCAAAGCGGCTCCAGTTCGCGCCAGGCGCGCTGCGTGTTGAAGCTTTGGCGCTCGGCGTAGCCCGCCCACAGCGCGTATTCGGGCATCTGCACCGCCTCGTCTTCCTGCGCGAAACGGCCCGCGTCCATGGCCTGCCACACCCGCTGGCGCAAGCGCGCAAGGTAGGTGCGCGTGGCTTGCATTGCCGCTGGCGGGTGTTCGGCGTCGGGCGCGAACGACACGGCGTGGTGGATCAACACCTGTGGCCGCAGGCGCTCCAGGTGGTCCAGGGCGCGCAACCAGCCGTCCAGACTGCCTTGCGCCAGTTCCGGCAGGCGTTGCTCGTAGACCAGACCGCCCGCCCACAACACGCGCCCACGCGCCAGCCACAGCAACAGATCGCTCTCGGTGTGGCCTTGCTCCAGCGCCAACACCTCGATCGCCAGCGCACCCACGCGCAGCACGTCGCCCGTCGCCAGGCCGCGATTGGGCAGCACGGTGTGGGTGCCGTGCATGACCGGCTCACCCAGGCGCTGCACCAGACTCGCCAGGCAGACCGGGCAGCGTTCGCGCATGGCCATCAGCGTGCCGGTGCTCGCCACGATGTCCAGCGTGCCGGTTGCCTGCAGGTCGGCAAATGCCGAGTTGCCCAACACGTTTTCCGCATGGGCATGGCTGTTCACCACCCAGCGCACCCGCGCGCCAAAGCGGCACAGCAGCGACTGCCGCACACGCCAGCCGTGCGCGTGGCTGGGGCCGGGGTCGACCACCAGCGCCTCGCCGCCATCGACCACCACGCTGGTGGTCGCCACATGGCCCTGGTTGCCCGGATCGATGTCGCCCGGAGCTTCGGGTGGCCAGGCCCATACGCCGGGCACCACGGCCTGCCAGGGAATGGGTGGGTGTGCGGCGCAGTCTGCTGGCCGCGCCTGCAGCGCGCCCGCCCAGGCCAACGCCCAGCCGCACAGACCCATGCGCCACCACCAGGGCGGCGTGCGCGTGGTGCTCAGCGGGCGCGGCATCAGAACCCGGGGCGGCGCACCAGCCGGGTCAGGGTCGCCAACATCTGGGGTTCGTGCCCCAGATGACCGGCGAGCGGCCAATGGCCCCGCGCCAGACCGGGCGCCTGCGCCTGACCCAGCGCGAGCCAGCGCACGCAGTTGGCCATGGGGCAGACGGCATCGAAACGGCCATGCACCCAGTCCACCGCCACGCCGTGGCGGGCCAGCGCGATCACCGCCTGCTCCAGTGCGCCGGGTCGCAGTTGCGCGTGGCGCCGCAGGTAGTGGATCTGGATGCGGAATTTCTGCAGCGCGCTGCGGTCGCCAGCCAGACGCCCAGGATGTGCCTGGCGCGCCGCGCCACGGCGCAAAGCGCGCTGCATGCCGGCCCAACTGGCGCGCATGGCCGCCACCGTCGCGGGCGGCGAAACGCTGGCTGCATGGCGCAAACCACGGCGCATGCCGTGTGCCGCCGCCGCCCGCTCCAGGTGGTTCCAGTGGCGCAGCGCGCGCCGTGCTGCAACACCGGGTGTACCAGTTCGGAACAGTTGTTCCAGTCTGGCCAACGCTGTGGGTCCCGCCGCGCGCGGCACGATCGGCCAGACCGCTGGCGCGCGAGGACTGCCCCGGTGCCAGCGCCACGATTGCAGCAGGCCACCCACTTCTCGCCAGCGCAGGGCAAACGCACCGCGCAAAACCAGGCGCTCCACACGCTGCGGAAAACGGCTGGCATAGGCCAATGCGAGCACCGTGCCCCACGAACCCGCCTGCACGCTCCAACGCTCCAAACCCAGGTGTTTCCTCAGGATTTCAAGGTCGCACACCAGTGCAGACAAGCTGTTGGTGGTGGGTCTCCCGCGCGGGCGCGAAGCGCCGCTGCCGCGTTGATCGGGCACGATCACGCGCTGGCGTTTCAAATCGAAAGGACGCAGCAAACCCGGGTTTCCACCGCCACCAGGCCCCCCATGCAACACCACCCAGGCCGGTCCATCCACCGGTCCGCGCAAACGGTAGGCCATGCGGTTCTGACGCGGCAGCGCCAAGACCTCAGGGTTTTCCCAGGGCGGGTTTGACACAGGTTTATCACCCGCAGAACGTGCGTTAACTTGAAGCTGTTTCATGGCACCGATATTGCATGGAACAAGGTGCAACCGGGTGGAGCAGCCATGCAATCCGTTTGCAGACACTTTTTATGCCAACCCCAATAGGAGAGACAAGATGCAATGGACGACCCCCGCTTTCACCGATCTGCGTTTCGGTTTTGAAATCACGATGTACATCGCGAACCGCTGATCTCAGCGAACAGCTTGGGAGCGCACCGTTGAAAACGGTTGCGCTTTTTTTTGCCATCCTTTCCCCCTTTTCATAAGCGACTGTGTCCATGCGTATACGGGTTCTGGGTTCTTCGGCGGGCGGCGGTTTTCCGCAGTGGAATTGCAATTGTCCCAACTGCGATGGCGTGCGCAGGCAGTTGATTCCTGCCCGGCCCCGCACCCAGTCGTCGATCGCGGTCACGGCCAACGGCGAAGACTGGCTGCTCGTCAACGCCTCGCCCGACATCCTCACACAGATCCGCGACAACCCCGACCTGCAACCGGCGCGGGCCATCCGCGACAGCGGCATCGCCGCCGTGCTGCTGATGGACGCGCAGATCGACCACGTCACCGGCCTGCTCATGCTGCGCGAGCGCTCGACCCCGCTGCCGCTGCTGGCCACACCCGAGGTGTTGAGCGACATCGGCGCGGGCTTTCCGATCACCCAGATCCTCTCGCACTATTGCGGCGTGAGCACCACCACCTTGCCCATCGACGGCAGCCACGTGGAAGTGCCCGGCCTGCCCGGCGTACACGTCGAACCGGTGTCGCTGTCGTCCAAACCGCCGCCGTATTCGCCCTTTCGCGGCAATCCGCGCGCGGGCGACAACATCGGCCTGGGCTTGGTCAATCCGGCCACCGGCGCCCGGGTGTTCTATGCGCCCGGCCTGGGTGAAGTCTCTGAGGCGGTGATGGAACGCATGCGGGCCTGCTCGGTGGTGCTGGTGGACGGCACCTTCTGGAGCGAAGACGAGATGCTGCACCTGGGCTTGTCCGCCAAGCGCGCGGCCGACATGGGCCACCTGCCCCAGAGCGGCCCGCACGGCATGATCGCGCAGCTCGACAAGCTGCCAGCCTCGACCCGGAAAATCCTCATCCACATCAACAACAGCAATCCCATCCTGGTGGAAGACTCGCCCCAGCGCATGGTGTTGAAACGGCACGGCATCGAAGTCGCCTTCGACGGCATGGACATCGTTTTCTGAAGCCGGGAGCACGCCATGGAAATCGCACAGACCCCTCTTGCCACACCCCACGAAGCGGCCTGGAGCCCCAGCGCCTTCGAAGCCCAGCTGCGCGCCAAGGGGCGGGCGTACCACATCCACCACCCGTTCAACGTGCGCATGAACGCGGGCGGCTGCACGCCCGATGAAATCCGCTGCTGGGTGGCCAACCGCTTTTATTACCAGGTCTGCATTCCGCGCAAGGACGCTGCCATCCTGGCCAACATGCCCGATCGAGCGCACCGCCGCTTGTGGATCGAGCGCATTCTGGACCACGACGGCCATGGCGACTTCCAGGGTGCTGCGGGTGGTGGCCTAGAAGCCTGGACCCGGCTCGGCGAAGCCGTGGGCATCCCGCGCGAAGACCTGTGGTCGCTGCAAGCTGTGGCTCCCGCCGTGCGCTTTGCCTGCGACGCCTATGTGCGCTTTGCCGCCCAGGCGCCCTGGCAGGAAGCGGTCTGCTCATCGCTGACCGAAATGTTCGCGCCGCAAATCCACAAGGACCGGCTCGCCACCTGGCCGCAGCACTACCCCTGGATAGAAGCCTCGGGCCTGGCCTATTTTCGCAACCGCATCCCGTTGGCCGGACGCGATGTGGAACACGGCTTGCAGGTCACGCTGGAGCACTTCACCACCCGCGTGGCCCAGCAACGCGCGCTGGATATTCTGCAGTTCAAGCTCGACGTGCTCTGGACCATGTTGGATGCGATCGAAAAGGCAAGTCAACAGTGAACACCCCCTGCGCCGCTCCGCGTCTCCCCCCTGCGGGGGACCACACCTGTGGCCCGGCACAGCCGGGTCCACGGTGTGTACGGGGCGGCGGGCGCCACTCGCCGGGTGAGCGGTAGCGCAGAACACCACGGACCATGCAATGAACGGATCAACTGCTTTGCCTTTGCAACCCAAACTCTCGCGCCGCTTCCGCCTTCAGTTTGAAGAGGCGCAAAAGCGCTGGGTCTTGCTGTATCCGGAAGGCATGGTGCAGCTCAACGACAGCGCGGCCGAAATTCTGAAACGTTGCGATGGCCAGCGCAGTCTGGGTGAGATCGTCGCCGACCTGGAAGCGGTGTTCCAGGTTCAAGACCTGGCGCCACAAGTGAACGCACTGCTCGAAGAAGGACAACGCCGTGGCTGGGTGGAATAGGCCCACCGCTGCCGCGCTGCGCGCGCCTCCCTCAAGGGGGCGCCGCTGGCGTACCGGCAAAGCCGGATCTGCGGCGGTCTTGCCTGAACCCTCGACACACTTTCCGAAGAACCCCGCATGAACGCTGTGCCCATACCCGCCGGGCCACCGCTGTGGCTGCTGGCCGAGCTCACCTACCGCTGCCCGCTGCACTGCGTGTTTTGCTACAACCCCACCAACTACAACCGCATACAAAACGAACTGAGCACCGCGCAGTGGGTCGATGTCATGCGCCAGGCGCGTGCCCTGGGTGCGGCCCAACTGGGCTTCTCAGGCGGTGAACCTCTGCTGCGCGACGATCTGGTGGAACTGGTGCAAGAGGCGCACCGGCTGGGCTTCTACACCAACCTCATCACCTCGGGCGTGGGTCTGAATCCGGCTCGCGCACAAGCGCTGAAAGACGCCGGACTGGACCACGTACAGCTCTCGTTCCAGGACTCCACCCAGGAGATGAACGATTTCCTGAGCCACACCAAAACCTTCGAACTCAAGCAACGCGTGGCGCGGCTGATCAAGGAGCACGACTGGCCCATGGTGCTCAACTGCGTGCTGCACCGGCACAACCTGCCGCACGTGGGAAAAATCATCGAAATGGCGGTGGCGCTCGAAGCCGAGTACCTGGAACTGGCCAACACCCAGTACTACGGCTGGGCCTGGCTGAACCGCGATCACCTCATGCCCACGCACGAAGAACTGCGCGAAGCCGAAGCCGTGGTGAACCGCTTCCGCGCGGAACAAGAACACCAGACCGGCCCCAAATGCCGCGTGCTCTTTGTGGTGCCCGACTACTTTGAAGAACGGCCCAAGGCCTGCATGAACGGCTGGGGTTCGGTCTTCCTCTCGATCGCGCCCGATGGCCTGGCCATGCCCTGCCACAACGCCCGCAACCTGCCAGGCCTGCAACTGCCCAATGTGAAAGACACGCCGATGGCCGAGATCTGGCAACGCAGCCACGCCTTCAACGCCTACCGGGGTGATGCCTGGATGAAGCCCCCCTGCAGCAGCTGCGACGAACGCCACAAAGACTTTGGTGGCTGCCGCTGCCAGGCTTTCATGATCACCGGCGACGCCACGCAGGCCGACCCGGTTTGCAGCAAATCGCCGCACCACGAAAAGGTGGTTCAGTTGGTCAAACAAGCGCCGTCTGGCCGCCACATTCCCATCGTGTTCCGCAGCGACGCCGAATCGCGCGCCCAACACCCACAAGCTTGACCATGGCGGCACCCTCGCCCACTCTGGCGCAGCCGCCATCGGGGCAGCAACAGCGCATGTTGGGTGCAGCCCCAGTGCGCCACCTGCCCGGTGCGCGCAAGCATCTGCGGAGCCCGCGCAACACCGCAGGCCATGGCACGTCACGGGTACTGTCGGTTTCTTTAACGGTCGCTCAGCCGCACGGCTGAGCGCGCCACGCCCGGCAAGGCACTGGCTCCACCGTGCGTGGGCCGCCGCTCGCGCGACGCCACAGGCCATTGGCCAGTCCAGCCTTGTCGAACTTTTTGACAACTTACCTACTACGAAAATCAACCATTGGCCTGCCAACCATATAAACAATTGATTTAAATAGGTATTTTTTCACGGAATGGAGCTGGCCCGAAATATGCTGACCATGCAACGCTGGCCACACCTTTCGCGCTGCATCTGGAACGAAAGCCAAGTCAGACATTCGACTTTCATTCACAGAATTTCAAGGAGAAGACTCATGAAAAAGACCCTGTTGGCGACGGCCTTGGCCGCCTCGTCGCTTTTCTTGGCAGGCCAAGCCAGCGCGGCGCCGGTCACCTATCTTGCGGCTGACAACAACGTGTCCTCGCTCGGGGACATGGTCAATTCGAGTGCTGCTGCAGCAAGTTTTCTGTCCGTCGCTGGCAGCCTCAACGTGTTCGATTTTGAGTCGGCTGTGCCGTCCAACCTCACCATCACCGGCGGGTCCACCACCAACAATTCGGGATGCGGCGCCTTGTGCGGCTTCAACACCTCGGCGGGTGGGTCCTTCTTTCGATTGGTATATGGCGGCTCGGTGACCTTCAGCTTCGCCGAAGCGGTGGATGCTTTCGGTTTCTATGTCAACGGCCTGCAGACCGACATAGTTCCGCAGCAGACCATCAAGTACGTGGACGGCTCTTCGGTCACGCAGACGATCAACATGCCATCGGCAACCGGTGGTGGCGGCGCGTTCATCGGCTTCGTGGATTTTGGTCAGCTGATCTCCAGCGTGACCTTCAATGCCACGAACGACATTCTGGGTTTCGACGACTTGCGCTTTGGTCGCTCGGCAACCGACCCCAACAATCCATCGAACGGCGTACCCGAGCCAGCCAGCCTGGCCTTGCTGGGCCTGGGCCTCGTGGGTCTGGCCGCTGCGCGCCGGCGCAAAGCCAGCCACAGCTGAGCGGGCACGCAGATCACCGGTGGCCTGCGCCGCCGGTGCGTGTTTGCGATCTCACGAAAAAACGGCGACCTTCGGGTCGCCGTTTCTGTTTGCTGCCGGGCATGGCACCAACCAGCCGCTACACACCGGGTCTGGCCTCGGCATGATCGTGCGGGTGTAGAGCAGCACCCACGGTGACGATGCGCCCCAGTCTCACGGCTTGACGGTCAACACCCAGTTGGCGAGCGTTTTCAGGTCGGCGTCGCTCATGCTGGCGTGCGCGGGCATGGGGATGCGGCCCCACTTGCCTTTGGAGCCGTACTTGATGGATTGCACCAGCGAGGCTGCCGCGTCCTTGTCGCCTGCGTACTTTTCGGCCACGGCGCTGTAGGCCGGGCCCACCACTTTTTCGGCGTTGGCGTGGCAGGAATAGCAGCCGTTGGCTTTGGCCAGATCGACCGCCGCGTCCACCGTCTGCGCGAACGCGCTGGCGGCAAACAGACCACAGAGCGAGACAAAAAGAATGGGAAGAGAGGGCATGGCAGAACCACTTGAATAGAGAAAAGAAAAAAATGGCGCTGCTACCGGTCTGCCCCTGGTGCCCCAAGGGACGCTCGAACAGACACGCAAGCCGGCAGCGCCTGGCACACACAGGCCGACCCCACGAACAGGGTCGGCCCAGAGGCGGCGCCTTACTTCATGAGCTTGAAGGTCCAGACCGAGCCGCCCTGCTCCAGCAGGTTGACTTTCTTGGCCACTTCACCGCCCCACAGCGGCACAGCACCGCCCCAGCCGGAAACCACGCTCACGTACTGCTCGCCACCTTCGCTCCAGGTGATGGGCGGCGCCACCACGCCGGAGCCGGTCTGGAACTGCCACACGACCTTGCCGGTCTTGGCGTCGGCCGCCTTGAGAAAGCCTTCTGGCGTACCCCAGAAAACCAGGTCGCCGGCGGTCATCACGCCACCCCAGAGCGGCGCGGTGTTCTTCACTTCCCACTCGACCTTGCCGGTCTTGGGGTTGATGGCGCGCAGCGAGCCGATGTGGTCGTCAAACAGCGGCCGGATGGTGAAACCCGCGCCCAGGTAGGCCGCACCTTTTTTGTAGGTGATGGGCTCGTTCCAGATCTCCATACCCCATTCGTTGGTGGGCACGTAGAACAGGCCGGTCTTGGGGCTGTAAGCCATGGGCATCTGGTTCTTGCCACCCAGGAAACCGGGCGCGGAGAACACCGACTTGCCTTTGGCGCCATCGCCACCCGCAGCGGTCGGGTCGCCGGGGCGGTTGCTGTCGTCAAAGTTGGGGCGGCCGGTTTTCAGGTCGATGCCGGTGGCCCAGGTGACCTTCTTCACGAACGGAAAGGCGTTGGTCAGCTTGCCGTTGGCGGCGTCGAGCACGTAGAAGAAGCCGTTGCGGTCGGCTTTGGCGCCCATGCGTTTGCCGTCCATGTCGAAGGTGATGAACTCGTTCACACCGTCGTAGTCCCAGCCGTCGTTGGGTGTGGTCTGGTAGTGCCAGACGATCTTGCCGGTCTTCACGTCGATGGCCACGGTGGAGGCCGAGTACAGGTTGTCGCCCTTGCGCACATGGCTGTTCCAGGGGCCGGGGTTGCCGGTACCGAAATAGGCCAGGCCGGTCTTGGCGTCGTAGCTGCCACCCAGCCAGGTGGCAGCGCCACCGGTCTTCCAGGTCTCACCGGGCCAGGAGGCGTTGGTGGTACCGGTGAAGCCATTCTCTTTGCCGTCCTTGTAACCCATGTGGCCTTCGACCACGGGACGGGTCCAGACCATCTTGCCGGTCTTGGGATCGCGCGCTTCCACACGGCCGATCACACCGAACTCGCCACCCGAGACGCCGGTGAGCAACAGGCCCTCGGCGATCAGTGGGGCAGCGGTGTAGCTGTAGCCTGCGCTGTAGTCGTCGATCTTTTCGCGCCACACCACTTTGCCGGTGTCCTGGTCCAGTGCCACGAGCTGCGCGTCCAGCGTGCCGAAGATCACCAGGTTGTCGTAGAGCGCCGCTCCGCGGTTGACCACGTCACAGCAGGGCATGATGCCTTCGGGCAAACGGTGCTCGTACTTCCAGAGCTTTTGACCGGTCTTGGTGTCCACCGCGTAAATGCGCGAGTAGGACGCAGTGACGAACATCTTGCCCTTGTGCACCAGCGGCTGCGACTCCTGGCCGCGCTGCTTTTCACCGCCGAACGACATGGACCAGACCGGCACCAGCTTGCTGATGCTCTTGCTGTTGATCTGGTTCAGGTTGGAGTGGCGCTGGCCTTGGGTGCCCATGCCCCAGCTCAGAACGTCCTCGGGTGTGTTGGCGTCGTTGGCGATCATGGCGTCGGTCACCTGGGCGCCGACGTGGGCCGTTGCGGCCATGATCAAAAGGCTCAATAGAGTGCGTTTCACTGTGTTGTCTCCTGCTCGTTCGTGAGGTTGATGGCTTCGTCCGTGCGGTGGGCGCGGCCGTTGGTGAACCCTTGACCTCTTCGGCCAGCGAATTTCACAGAGTCAAAAGGGCAACATCTGTGCCAAGGCTTTTGTGTGCGCTGGTGCGGCCGCTCCGGCACTCACCACCCCTTGCGCCGAGGCAGATCAGCGGGCTGGCTGTGCCATGGCGGTGGTGCCGGACTGTTACAGTGTTCAAAAATGGGTCACAACGGAACAGCGCAGCGGAACAACGGAGACGAACAAAGAGAGCGGTCAGGGCTGGCGTGCGGCGGGCCGCTCCAAGGCGCGCCTTTCGTGCACCGGGTACCACTGGGTCAGGCTGCGCTGCCATTCGGCGGGCTGAGCCGCCCAGCTCGCAAAACGCGCGGGCACTGGCATGGCCAGCATCTCGCTCAGGTCGAGTCCGCGCTCGGCGCCCGCGCGCATCTGTGCGTCGAGCCAGCGCAGCCAGTCGCGGGTTTGTGCCAAGCCCGAGCGGTCGGCCCGCACCGGACCGTGGCTGGGCACCAGCAGCCGGCTGTCCGAGGCCTGCATCCATGCCTCCAGCGCGTCCAGGCTGGTCAACCAACGCGGCACATCGGCGTGCGGCGTGGTGGGCACGCGGCTGGCAAACACCAGGCCTCCGGCAAAGACCACGCCGGTGCTGTGGTCCATCAGCACCAGGTCGTCGTCGGTGTGGCCTTGAAACCGCCGCAGCTCCAGTGCGTGCCGACCCAGGCGCAGCGTCTGCGGCAGCACAGGCTCGCGTGCGGGCTCGGCTTCGGTGCCCTTCATCCAGTCGCCACACAGGCGGTACAGGTTGTCGGCGTAAGCGGCGCCTTCGGCCCGCATACCGGCGATGCTGCCGGCCAGGGCTTGGGTGGGGCGATCGGCCCAGGCCTGGTTGCCAAAAAAATAGTCGGGATGCAAATTGAGGTTGATCACCCGCACCACCGGTTCGCGCGTGACGCGCTCGATGGCAGCGCGCTGCTGCTCGCCATAGCGACGCGAGGGACCGGTGTTGATCACCACCACACCCTCACCGGTGGCGATGAAGCCGGTGTTGATGATGTTGCAGCCGTTGTCGCGGCTGAAGTCTGCGACCGCACCTTCGATCACCCAGGTGTTTTCGGCCACGCGCCTGGGCTGCAGTGCGTAGTCCAGTTGCGCGGCCTCGGGTGCGCTGCTGTGCGGTGCGGTGGCGAGCTGCGCCTGTGCCTGCGCAGCGCCGGCCAGTAACACCAGGCCTGCCAGCCAGTGCCGCGCGGCCTTCACGCCAGCACCTCGGCGTCGATGCGGTTGCCGTTGTTGTCGCGCCCGGTCAGGCGCAATTGTCGGGGTGCATCCGGCGGCAGTTCGAAAGTGAGCAAAGGGTTTTCCGACACCGGTTCGTGCAGATCGAGGCGCCACCACACGCCGCCACCCGCATCGGCGAGTTGCAGCTCTTCGATATAAAAGGCCGGGATACCGGCCGCCAGACCGGTGTCCATGGGATGCATGAGACGCAGGCGCAGGCGCCGACTGCCCTCGATCACGTTGTCGAAATAGCGCGACTGCACCTGGTTCAGGTGGCGGCTCCAGGAGCCGTCGGCGCGGCTCGCACCCGGCACGGTGCAACCACCACCGGCCGCCTGCACCCAGGCGCCGCCGACGTGCCACTGGCCGTCGCGTGTGAGCACCATGGCCCGCACCGGCGAGGCCTGCTCCATGCGGATGCGAAACGCCAGCATGGGCAAGGCCTGCCGCGGCTCGAAGCTGAGCACCTCGCGCACCGGATTGCGGTCCACCACCACTTGCATGCGCAGCACGCCACCACCCACACCCGACAGAGCACGCGCGTCGATCAGCAGCGGCACGTTCATCGCGTCGTCGGCAAAGGCCGGCCCTTGCACCCGCACCTGGTCACTGAACCGCATCGGCGCCTGGCCCAGGTACTGCTGCCGCAAGCCCGGCCACTGCATGGAACCCAAGGGGTCACCACCGGTGGGATCGCTCTGGATATCGCGCTGTGCGTGCAGCGGGCCAGCACCCGCCACCAGCGCCCCGGCGCCCCATTGCAAGAGGGTGCGGCGCGTGGGTGAAATGGACATGTCTGGCGCTCCTGGCAAGTGCCGTTGTGGCGCGCGCATCAGGCCGCACCGCGTTGTCGAATCCAGCCGCGTTGCGGGTCGTAGCCCCACAACGCGACGACGAAGAACACCAGTCCGCATCCCACCACCACCGCCCAGGACAGCAGATTGAACTGCCCGTACATGGCAAAGCGGATGGCCTCGACCGCGTGGCTAAAGGGGTTGTATTGCGCCAGCTCAAACAGCCACCAGGCGCCCGACTCCTCCAGCTTCCACAGCGGGTACAAAGCCGGGCTGATGAAGAACATGGGGAAGATGACGAAATTCATCGTGCCGGCAAAGTTCTCCAGCTGCTTGACGTAGACCGACAGCATCAGCCCCAACGCGGCCAGCATGGCCGCCCCCGCGACCATGGCCAGCAGCAAGCCCGGCAAATGGGCCAACGCGAACGACACGTCAAACGCGCGTGCGATCAGCAGGAACACACCCATCTGCAGCACCGACAGGCAGGTGCCGCCCAACAACTTGAAGCCCAGCAACCAGCCCCGGGGCAGCGGCGCGGTGAGCAAGAGCCGCATCACACCCATCTCCCGGTCGTAGACCAGCGAGAGCGAGCTTTGCATGCCGTTGAACAGAGCCACCATGCCCAGCAGGCCGGGCACCATGTAGACCTTGTATTCGATGTAGGTTTCGTAGGGCGGCACGATGGCCACGCCGAACACGTTGTGAAAGCCGGCGGAAAAGACGAGGAACCACAGCAGTGGCCGCACCAGGGCCGAAGCCAGGCGCGAAGGCTGGCGCAGAAAGCGCACGGTCTCGCGCCCGACCACCGCCCGCATCGCACGCGCCAGGTGCAGGCCACGGGACGGCATCACGGACGGCTGCGGCATGCGCTTTCCTTTTCGTCGACACCCAAGGTGTCCATCACCTCGGTCGGGTGCAACACGCCGTCGAGCGGCGCCAGCCCCACCACGCCGTCGCCGTGGGCCAGAAACATGGGCTGACGCAACTGCCCGTCCCAGGCGCGAAACGACAGGCTGGGTCCCTTGAAGCCGTCCAGCGAGACCGCCGAGCTGCGCAGGCGGCGCAGTTGTTGCACCAGCCCGGCCTTGGGGTCGTCGGCCAGCACGGTGGCCACCGCCTGGACAGCCGCCCATGCAGCCCAGTCCTGCGCCTGCATGGGGCGCAAGGCCAATCTGGCAAAGCGGCGCGAGAGCTGCGGCCCACCGTTGCGCTCCCATTGTGGGTGCCAGGCGCTGGCCACCAGGCCATTGGCACCCACCACCACGCGGGGCCACTGGGTGGCGTAGGGCAGAGAGCGGGCAAACTCGCCGTCGCTGTCCATCACCGCCACCACCTCGTGTTCGCGCTCACCGGTGAGCAAGCGGGTGTTGGCCAGGTCGCGTTCGCGCGGATCGCCCGATAGCTTGAAGGCGCGCTCCTGCACGATCTTCAAGCCGTAGCGGCGCGCCGATCGCTTGAAAGCCTCGGCCTGCAGGGCGTCGCCGGGCAAGGGGCCTTGCAACAGCAAGACCTTGCGCCAGGAACGTGCGGCCAGGTATTGCGCCAGCGCATCGCTGCGCATGTGCTGGCTGGGCAAGGTGTGCAGCACATGGGCCGCGCACGCCGCGCCGCGCAGACTGTCGTCGTCCAGCCCGGTGTTGAACACCATGGCAGCGCCCAAGGCGGTGGGTGCCGCCTGCACCAGTTGCTGAAATTCGGCCAGCGGTAGATCGGCCAGCAGGTGTTGCACATGGGCGGCCTTGAGCTCGGCCAACACCTTGGGCAAGGCGCGCATGTCGGGCAGCACCACGTCGCGCACCTGCAGCGACAGGCCCAGCGTCTGCAGCTCGACCTCGGCGTCGGCAGCGGCCAGGCGCGCGCCATCGATGGCCCTACCCTGCACATGGCCTGGGTAGGCGCGCTCCAGGCGTCGGCTGGCGTGGCGTGGGTCACCTGCCAGCGAGACCACGGCCACGGTCACAGGTGTCAGCGGCGTGGTGCCAGGCGCCGCCTGGGCGGCGTGCACCGACCAAGCCGGCGCCCACAGCAGCGCCACCAGGCCGGGCAAGCAGGCGGACAGCAGGCGGCGGTGAACGCTGCGCATCAGGGCTGCACCAGAACACTGTGTGGCACACGGCCCACGGGTACGGTGCGCACCGCCTTGCCGCTGGCGGTATCGACGATGCTCATGTCGTCAGACAGGCCATTGCTCACGTACAGCAGCCGGCCGTCCGGGTGCACGGCCAGGCCCCAGGCGCGCTTGCCCACCAGCACGTAGCGGCGCACGGTGCGCGTGGCCACGTCCACCTCGGCCACGTGGTTGGCCCGGCCCAGCGCCACCCACAAGGTCTTGCCATCCGGACTCAGAACCATGCCCACCGGGGTGATGTCGGCGCTTCGCATGCCTTTCACCTCGAATGCCAGGCGCTTCTGCACGCGGTGGTCGCGGGTGCCGATGACCGAGACGCTGGCGTCCAGTTCGCTGCTCACCCACAACTCCTGGCCAGCGGCGGCCAACGCAAAACGGCGCGGCCGCTTGCCCACCCGTATGTTCTGGACCACTTTGCGCTGCCCGATGTCGATCACGTGAACCAGGTTGGCCACCTCGGAGGTGACATAGGCCGTCTTGCCGTCCGGGGTCACGAGCACGCCCTCGGGCTCGCCCCCGGTCTTCACGGTGAACAGTGCCTTGTGGCTTTTGAGGTCGTAG
>NZ_JBFJMY010000033.1:0-18899 GCF_041633695.1 Hydrogenophaga sp. | reverse complement strand
GGCGTGGCCGTGCGCGATGTCGATGGTGATGTATTCGGGCGCCAGGCCTTCGCCGACGAGTTGATCGACCGTGGCGTAGTCGGCCGCTTTCACGCCCAGCGAGATCGAGGCGAACACGCCTGCTGCACGCATGTCTCGCACAAACTGCAGGTTGTCCAGGTCGAAGCGGTGCATCACGTAGAAGTAGCCGTTCTGTGCCAGCCAGACGCACATGGGCACGTCCACCACCGTCTTCATGTTGGCCGGCACCACCGGCAGGCGGAATTTGCGCCCGCCCAGTTCCACCCCTGCGTCGCATTCCGAACGGCTTTCCACGCGGCATTTGCGTGGCAGCAGCAACACGTTGTCGTAGTCGAATATTTCCATCTGAAACCCAGGCTCCTGAAAAAGAAAAGAACAGGTGAGCGCTTGGCCTGGGTCCGGTACCGTTGGCCCGTGCGGGCCAAAAGAAAGCCGGGCGCAAGAATCTTGGGCCCGGTGGCCGATTCTAGGCTTTATGGGCCGCAGATAGGGGTTCTTGCGCCGCAGGCTGGTGTATGCCGTTCATACAGATAGACATATACCGCCATGTCCAGCGCCGGGCTTCCTACAATCCCTGTATGTTGTTTGAAGAATCCGTGTCTCCGTCCCCGCTGCTTGCGGGCCTGAACGCCGAGCAAGGCGCTGCTGTCACCCTGCCGGGAGAGCATGCGCTCATCCTCGCCGGGGCCGGATCGGGCAAGACCCGGGTGCTCACCACCCGCATCGCCTGGTTGCTGCAAACCGGCCAGGTGTCGCCCGGTGGTGTGCTGGCCGTGACCTTCACCAACAAGGCCGCCAAGGAGATGATGACGCGCCTGTCGGCCATGCTGCCGGTGAATGTGCGTGGCATGTGGATCGGCACTTTCCACGGCCTGTGCAACCGTTTTCTGCGCGCCCACCACAAGCTGGCCAACCTGCCGCAGACGTTCCAGATTCTGGACACGCAAGACCAGCTCTCGGCGGTGAAGCGCCTGTGCAAGCAGTTCAATGTGGATGACGAGCGCTTTCCCCCGAAGCAGATCCAGTACTTCATCAGCGGCAGCAAGGAAGAGGGGCTGCGCCCGCGCGACCTGGTTGCGCGCGACGAAGAGATGCGCAAGAAAATCGAGCTCTACGGTCTGTACGAAGAGCAGTGCCAGCGCGAAGGGGTGGTCGATTTTGGCGAGCTGATGCTGCGCTCTTACGAGGTGTTGCGCGACAACGACCCGGTACGTGAGCACTACCAGCGCCGTTTCCGCCACATCCTGATCGACGAATTCCAGGACACCAACCGCCTGCAGTACGCCTGGATCAAGATGTTCAGCGCGCCGCCCTTGGAGGGCCTGGGCCACGCGCACAACGCGGTGTTTGCCGTGGGCGACGACGACCAGAGCATCTACGCCTTTCGCGGCGCGCGCGTGGGCAATATGGCCGACTTCGTGCGCGAGTTCCAGGTGCAACACCAGATCAAGCTGGAGCAGAACTACCGCAGCTGCAGCAACATCCTCGATTCGGCCAACCAGCTCATCAGCCACAACAGCCACCGCCTGGGCAAGAACCTGCGCACCGACGCGGGCGCGGGCGAACCGGTGCGCGTGTATGAAGCCACCAGCGACTTCGCCGAAGCGCAATGGATGGTGGACGAGATGAAGCAGCTCGCGCGCGAAGACCTGCCCAAGACCGAAATGGCGGTGCTCTACCGCAGCAACGCGCAAAGCCGGGTGGTGGAAACCGCCTTGTTCAACGCCGGTGTGCCGTACCGGGTGTACGGCGGTTTGCGCTTTTTCGAGCGCGCCGAAATCAAGCACGCGCTGGCCTATCTGCGCCTCTTGGAGAACGCCAACGACGACAACAGCTTTTTGCGCGTGGTCAACTTTCCGCCCCGCGGCATCGGCGCGCGCAGCATCGAGCAGCTGCAAGACGTGGCCCGCGCGTCGGGCTGTTCCTTGCACGACGCGGTGAGTGGCGTGACGGGCCGGGCTGGCGTGGCCTTGGGTGGGTTTGTGGCCAAGCTCGACGTGTGGCGCGAGCAGACCCAGGGCATGACGCTGCGCGAAATCATCGAGCTGGTGCTGGAGCACAGCGGCTTGATCGAGCACTACCGCGCCGAACGCGAAGGCCAGGACCGGGTGGAAAACTTGGAAGAACTGGTGAACGCCGCCGAAAGTTTTGTGAGCCTCGAAGGGTTTGGGCGGGATGCCGTGGCGCTGCCGGTGGACGAACTGGGCCAGCCACTGACCCAAAGCCCGGTGAGCCAGGGGCTGGACCCCAACCAGCCCGTGATCGACGAGCCGCTGGCGCCGGACGTCGAAACCGGCGAAACGCTCAGCCCGCTGGCCGCCTTTCTCACGCACGCCGCGCTGGAATCGGGCGACAACCAGGCCCAGGCCGGGCAAGACGCGGTGCAGCTGATGACGGTGCACGCGGCCAAGGGCCTGGAGTTCGACTGCGTGTTCATCACCGGCATGGAAGAGGGCTTGTTCCCGCACGAAAACGCCATGAGCGACCGCGATGGCCTGGAGGAAGAGCGCCGCCTGATGTACGTGGCGATCACGCGGGCGCGCAAACGCCTGTACCTGAGCCACTCGCAGACGCGCATGCTGCACGGGCAGACGCGCTACAACATGAAGAGCCGCTTTTTCGAAGAGCTGCCCGAAGCCTGTCTGAAGTGGCTGACGCCCGCACAGCCGGCCTGGAGCGGTGGCGCGGGCATGGGTGGTGGCAATGCTTGGGACAACGGTGGGCGTCGCGGTACGCCGTGGCAGGGCGGCGCTTCGCTGTCACCAGCCTGGTCCAAGCCGGGCATGAGCAGCGGCCTGGGCAACAGCGCACCCGAACCCGACCGGGGCACGGCCATCAAGACCGGTCTCAAGGTGTTTCACAACAAGTTTGGCGAAGGCAAGGTGCTGGCGGTGGAGGGCAGTGGGACCGAGGCGCGGGCGCAGGTCAGTTTCACGCGCCATGGCGTCAAATGGCTGGCGCTTTCGGTGGCCAAGCTCACGCCGGTGGACGACTGAAGTCTGTTTCACGCGCCACCCGCCTGCCGAACGCAAAAAAAGAGCGGCCGAAGCCGCTCTGAACCCTGATGAAAGGGGCTATGCATCTCAGGAGCCGATCGCACCACCGTCTTGCTTGGTGATGGCGATGGTGGCCGAGCGGGGACGTTGGCCCGCGCCGTAACCGGCGTTGGCCGGCCACTGGCTCTCGAATTTCGCGGGATTGCCCACGTCGGCCATGGCGGTGTTCTCACCCGGGTGCTGGATGTTGATGAACAAGGTTTTGCCATCGGGTGTTTCGCAAATGCCGGTGATCTCGGCGCCCTTGGGGCCCACGAGAAAGCGCTTGAGCGTGGCGGGCGATTGCGCCTTGCCGGCGTAGGTGGTCACGGTCTTGTCGCCGTAGGTCAAGGTCTTCTTCGCACCGTCGCCCACATGGCCTGGCAGGGCGGCGAGCAGCATGCAGTTGGTGACGTCGGTGTAGGCGCCGTCATCGGTTTCGATCCAGCACACGCCGGTGGCTTTGCTGAACACCAGCCCGTCGGGTGACGACAAGTCGTTCTCGTCGGTGAGGTTGGAGAGGTTGACCGTGCTGCGGTCGGCGCCGGCTTCCGAGGCGAACAAGAAGATGTCCCAACGGAAATGGGTGTCGGCAGGCCTGGTCTGCGCCATGCGCAAGATGTGGCCGTTGACGTTGCCCTTTTGTTCCTTGCCACCTTTTTTGTCGCTGTAGTAGCGGGGGTTGGCGGCG
Source organism: Hydrogenophaga sp. (assembly GCF_041633695.1). Classification (GTDB taxonomy): domain Bacteria; phylum Pseudomonadota; class Gammaproteobacteria; order Burkholderiales; family Burkholderiaceae_C; genus Hydrogenophaga. The sequence continues at coordinate 15,152 of NZ_JBFJMY010000033.1, read as the reverse complement.
TCGGTGGTCTCGGCCGTGCGCTTGCTGTTGTTGGTGAGGCTGAAGTAGATCTCGCCGTTGCGCGGGTTCACGCCACCCCATTCGGGGCGGTCCATCTTGGTCGCGCCCACCGCATCGGCGGCCAGGCGGGTGAAGATGGCGATGTCGGCATCGGAGGTGAATTCGAAACGCGAACTGCCGGCGATGGCCGGGTTGTTCATCGAGAGTTCGACCCACTCGCCCATGCCGTCGTCCTTGAAGCGCGCCACGTACAAAGTGCCTTGGTCCAGGTATTTGTCGCCGGCTGCGAGGCGGTTGTGTGGTTCGGCGTCGGCGCTGTCCCACAGCGCCTTGGACACGAACTTGTACATGTACTCGCCGCGCGAATCGTCGCCCATGTAGGCCACCACCGGCTTGCCCGACTCCACGGGCGAGAAAGTGACGTTTTCGTGGCCCATGCGGCCCAGGGCGCTGCGCTTGCGCAGCATCTGCGTCTTGTCGTAGGGGTCGAGCTCGACGATGTAGCCGAACGTGTTCATCTCGTTGCGGTAGTCGTCGCGGGCGCTGGCACCGCTGGCGCTGTTGTTCCAGCGGGCGTAGATGTCGTTGCTGCCGGCGCTTTCCCAGCCGTGGCGGCTGGCTTCGCCCGCCTTGCGGCCATAACGTTTGAGCGCCGTCACCTGCTTGTCTTTCTTGCGCGCGTCGTCGTCCTTGGCGTCGCGGAAGAAATAACCGAACCAGTTCTCTTCGCCCGAGACGTAGGTGCCCCAGGGGGTGGGGCCGGCGCCGCAATTGTTCAGCGTACCGCGCACTTTCGTACCATCGGGTGCGTACTTGGTGACCAGGTGCTCGCTGCCGCGCGCCGGTCCATGAATGGCAGCTTGCGACAGCGTGGTGACGCGGCGGTTGTAGGGCGAGCCCGGCTGGTAGGCCCAGCGGCCGCCTTCGCGGCGCATCTCGACCACGGACAGGCCGTGGATCATGAGTTCTTTGTCGACCTCGGCGGCTGGGCGGGGCAGGGTGGCCGTGCCGCCGTCGGCGTGGATGAAGAAGGAGGAGAGCTTTTCGTCGGTGGTCGCTTCGTGGTTCATGGCGATCAGGCCACGGGCGGAGCCGTTGCGCGAAGGCTTGCCCTGCGCGTCCAGGCCGAACCACTCCATGCCGTCGTGGTGGTCCCCGGCGCGCTGGTCGAATTGGCCGTCGGTGCCGTCGTTCTTGAAGGCGGGCACGTTGGCCGCCAGCGGATCGCCCAGGGCATAGACGATTTGTGCCGAATAGCCTTCGGGCACCAGCACGGTGTCGGCCATGCTCTTGGCCACGGGCTTGAAGCCCAGGCTGGTGATCGCGTGGGCCACCGGGGTCATGGGGGCACCCGTGGCGCAGCCCGCGAGACCGGTGGCGCCCAGCAGGCCCATGCCGGCCACGCCCATGGCGCCACGCAACATGTGGCGGCGGCTCAGCCGGGATTCCAGTACCTGGTCAAAGCTGGGGTTGGAGGATGTGTTGGATGCTTCCTGGTTGAAGATCTGATCGGGTCGCTGGATGTCGTGGGTCATGCTCGTGTCCGCAGGGTTGAAAACTCGTCAGAGTCTGCGTCGTTTGTGTGAAAGTTGTGTGAAAGCGCGTGGGTGTCGGTGGCGGTGTTGGCTTGGCGATGCCTGCGAAACATCCGGGCAAAAAAACAGGCCGCGGTGGCGGCCTGTTCAAGCGGCGTGCGTCACGCCGCTGGTGCACCCGGCCCATGGCGCGGGTGCGTCCTCCTGCATGTTCTCGTCATGCGCGCTTCATGCGTCAGCTGCCGATGCGGCCGCCATCGGTCTTGGTGATCACGATGGTGGCCGAGCGTGGGCGTTTGCCGGCGCCGTATCCGGCGTTGCTGGGCCACTGGCTGGCGTACTTCGTGGGGTCGGCGATATCGGCCATGGCCGTGGTTTCACCGGGGTGCTGGATGTTGATGAACATGGCTTTGCCATCCGGCGTTTCGCACATGCCGGTGATTTCGCAGCTCTTGGGGCCGACCAGGAAACGCTTGAGCTTGTCGGCGGTCGGGGCTTGACCGACGTAGGTGTCCACGCTCAGGGTCGTGGTGTCGGCCTTGGTGTAGCTCAGCGTCTTTTTCGCGCCGTCGCCCACGGTGCCGGGCAGGGCGGCCAGCATCATGCAGTTGGTGACGTCGGTGTAGGCGCCGTCATCGGTCTGTATCCACAGGATGCCGGTGGACGGGCTGAAGGCCAGGCCGTCGGGGCTGGAGAAGTCCTGGTCGCTGGTCAGGCTGGAGAGGTTCACGCTGCCGGCAGCGGCGCCCGACTCGGCGCCGAACACGTACACGTCCCAGGTGAAGACCAGGGCCGCATTGCCGGCCGCGCCTTCTTTGACGCGCAGGATGTGGCCGTTGACGTTGCCCTTGGAGGTGCTGGCGCCCTTGGTGTCTTCGTAGACGCGCGGGTTGGCGCTGTCGGGCGGCATGCTGGCCGAGTCGATGGCGCGGTTGCTGTTGTTGGTCAGGGTGAAATAAATTTCGCCGTTGTTCACGTTGGTGGAGCACCATTCCGGGCGGTCCATCTTGGTCGCACCGACCGCGTCGGCGGCCAGGCGGGCGTTGACCAGCACATCGGCTTGATCGGCGAAGGCGTAGGTGGCGTAGCCCGAGATCAGCGGGTTGCTCATGGCCAGCTCGACCCAGCTGCCACTGCCGTCGCTGGCGAACTTCGCCACATAGAGCTTGCCCGCGTCCAGGTAGCTGTCGCCGGTGGTGATGCGGTTGGCGGGGTTGGCGTCGGCGGCGACCCAGGTCTTGGTGGAGACGAATTTGTAGATGTACTCGCCGCGCGAGTCGTCGCCCATGTACACGGCCAGTGGCTGACCCACGACCGGTTTGCCAAAGGCGGCGCTTTCGTGTGCGAAGCGGCCCAGGGCGGTGCGTTTGCGCGGCATCTGGGTTTTGTCGTAGGCGTCCATCTCGACGATGTAGCCAAAGGTGTTGAGTTCGTTGCGGTAGTCGTCGCTGCCGTCGAGGCTGGCACCGCTCTGGCCAACGTTCCAGCGCGCGTACTTGTCGTCGGCGCCGCCGGTTTCCCAGCCGTGGCGGCTGCGCGAACCGGCGTTGCGACCGTAGCGCTTGAGGGACACCACGCTCTTGGCGGTGGCGCCACCGCGGGCGGTGTCGTCGGTGCTGGCGCGGGTGAAGTAACCAGCCCAGTTTTCCTCGCCGGTCACGAAGCTGCCCCAAGGGGTTTTGCCGGTGCCGCAGTTGTTCAGCGTGCCACGGGTCTGGACGCCGGTGGTGGAGTATTTGGTGACCATCAAGGCGTTGCCGCGTGCCGGGCCATTGAGCTGGATGTTGTCGCTCAGGCAGGTGAGGCGGTGGTTGAAGGCCGAGTTCTGGACCGTGGTCCATTTGCCGGCGGCTTGTTGCACTTCAACGATGGAGACGCCGTGGATGGCAGTCTCCTTGTCCACCTCGGCGGCCGGGCGTGGCAGGGTGGTGGTGCCGCCATTGGCGTGCAGAAAGAAGGAGCTGCGGAGTTCGTCGGTGGTGGCTTCGTGGTTCATGGCCAGCAGGCCCCGGGCGGTGGCGGTGGCAGAGGCCTTGCCAGCAGCGTCCAGGCCAAACCATTCCATGCCGTCGTGGTGGTCACCGGCGCGGTTTTCAAAGCCGGTGTCGGTGCCGTCGTTCTTGTACGCGGCGGTGCCGGCATTGAGCGGATCGCCCAGGGCGTAGAGCACGCTGGCGGTGTAACCTGCGGGCACCACCACCATGTCGGCCAGGCTTTTGGCGACCGCGCCAAAACCCAGCAGGGTTTCGGTGGGCGTGCCAGGTGCTGGGGGTGTGGTGGGTGCGGGGTCGTCACCACCGCCGCAGGCCGTCAGGCCCATGCCGCCCAGCACCACCGTGCCCACTGTGCCGGCGCCGCCACGCAACAGGCCGCGGCGGCTCAGGCGGGCCGCCAGCACGGTATCAAAGCTGGGGTTGTCTGAATGGTTGGAGTCTTCCTCGGCTTTGAGGGAGGACGACAAATCGGTGGGGATGCGTGCGTTCATGGGCGGTTTTTAAGTGGGGTTGAAAACCGCCACTGTTACCAGTGCACATGACGCCGTCGTGAAGCATGTGTGTAAACCGCATGACACCCGCCTTGGCGGGGTCCCAAAAACGCGGGTAGACCCCGCCAGGCTCAGCGCACCGGCAAGGTCATGGCCGGGTGCGTCTGCCCGGGCAAGTTTTCCATATAGCCCATGCCGTCCTTGACGCCCTTCTTGCCCATGATCTGCCAGGCGGTCTGTTGGCCGATCAAGCGGGCCAGAAACTCCAGCTCCTCGTCGCTGTGGTTGATGGCTTTGGCGGGTGTCAGGTAGTGGCCACCCTGCGGGCGGACCTCGCCCCAGAACGACTGGTGGTACATCGCGCGCGACTGGGCACGCTCTCCGCTGGCGGCCATGTCCACCGTGCCGTAACAGTTGCAGAAGTAGCTGCGTTGGTCGGGCATGACTTCCGTGTACACGCCCGTACCCCGAATGCCGGCGGTGAGGGTGGGCGTGACGATGGTGCGGTTGCTGCCGCGCCCGAACACGCTGACCACCGCGCCTGTGAGCAAGCGCAGCAGGCTGACCGTGTGCAGCGTGGCACCGCGCTCCACCGCCAGGCGCGAGTTTTGCCGCACATGGAAGGCGGCGTTGCCGATCATGAACACCAGGCGCGCGCCCGGCCCGGTGAGGATGTTGTCGCCGGTTTGTATGGTCTGCTCGGGTACCAGACGCTGGCCGTTGAGCAGGATGTCACCGACCAGTTCCACGATGTTGCTGCGCTGTTGCGCCATGGCCGCCGGCAGACCGCCCATGGCGGCCCAGGCCGCAGCGGCCTTGATGGTGTCGCGGCGTTGGAACCACAGAATTTCGTTTTCGCTGCGGCCTTGCAAAACGTGCTGGGTCATGTGCCTTCTCCATGCGTGGGGTGGTCAGGGGGGAAACTGCCGTCGGAGCCCGGGGTGTCATCGCCCGGCGCTTCTGGTTCTTGCGAGAAGCTGTCGCGAAAGCTGAAATAGATGGACGAAAAGAAGAGCGAGGCCATCAGCAGCACCGCTGGAAACATGAGCATGCCCAGCGCCTGTGCGCCGCCCAGCACGGCACCAACCAGACTCAGCGCCACGCCCACGCCCAGAAACACGCCGATCCAGCCCAGGGCATAGACCAGCATGGCGCCCTTGTTGCGCCAGCAGGCCATGGCGCTGAAGAACAGGCTTTTGGTCGGGCTCATGCCGTGCCAGAGCACCAGTGCCGGTGCGTGCCAGAACGCCATGGCCAGCGGCACATAGAGCGCCATGCCGATCCACATGGCACGTATGAAGGCCGGTTCGCGCACCACTTCGGGCGTGGGGTTGGCGCCACCCAGGTAGATGCGGGCAAACTCGCCGCCGTCGAACAGCGCCGAGGTGCCCATGACCAGCAACATGCCCACCGCATACTGTGCGCCCAGCACCCACATGGCGCGTGCCTGCACCCGGCCGCTGCGAAACGCGGTCAGCAGCAGCCAGGGCATGGGAAATTTGCCTGCGGCCGCGGTGCGGCTGGCCGCCATGAAACCGGCGGTGGCGGCGGGCAGCAAAGCCAGCGAGATCACCGCGCCCACGAGCGGGATGGCGGTGAGCACGGACACGGTGGCCATGAAGATGAAAAACAGGCCGGCCATGGCCAGTGGCTGGCGAAAAAAGGTTTTCAGTCCCAGTTGCACCCACAGCAAACCGGTGCGGGCGGTAACGAGTTGGAGTTTCATGCGGTGGTCAGGGCCGGGCTGGCTTGCGCTGCCCGGCAAGGTTCTTCCAGAAGACTGGTGCCAAGGACTTGTGCCTCGCGCACCCGGGCGCGCAGCACGCGCTCGAATTGTGTGGGGTCGTGTGCTTGCAGCATGGCCGCATCGCGCGGCAGATGCAAATCCCACAGGCGTGAAATCCAGAAGCGCAGCGCACCGGCGCGCAACATCGCCGGCAGCAGCGCGCGCTCCGGTGCGGTGAGTGGGCGCACCGACTGGTAGGCAGCGACCATGGCCTGCGCCAGTGCCGGGTCGTTGACCCCATCGGATTCGGCCGGGGCGTGCTGGATGCACCAGTCGTTCAGGCAGACCGCGAGGTCGAACAGAAAACTGTCGTTGCCCGCAAAGTAAAAGTCGAAGAAGCCGGTGAGCACACCGTCTTGGAACATGGCGTTGTCGCGGAACAGGTCGGCGTGTATGGGGCCACGGGGCAGGGCGGTGTAGGCCGATCCGGCGGCCACATGGTTCTGGTAGGCGAGTTCCGAGCGGATCAGCTCGCTTTGCGCCGGGCTCAGAAAAGGCAGGACCACCGGCACGGTTTGGTTCCACCAGTCCAGGCCACGCAGATTGGGTTGGTGCATGGCAAAGTCGCGCCCGGCCAGGTGCATGCGCGCCAGGGTCTCGCCCACGGCACGGCAGTGCGCAGCGCTGGGGCGCAGTTCGCTGTGGCCTTGCAGTTTGTTCACCACCGCAGCGGGCTTGTCTTGCAGCGTCAGCAAGATCTCGCCCTGCGCATTGGCCTGGGGTTCTGGCACCGGCATGCCTTTGCCGGCCAGGTGCTTCATCAGGTGCAGGTAGTAAGGCAGCTGTTCGAAGCTCAGGCGCTCAAATACCGTGAGCACGTGCTCGTGCGCTTGGCCGCTTTTTTCACTGGTGACGAAATAGTTGGTGTTTTCAATCCCGCCCTGTATGCCGCGCAACTCGGTGAGATCGCCCAGCTGCAGGGTGTGCAGCAAGGCTGCGGCTTCGGAGAACGAGACTTCGGTGTAGACGGCCATGAAAGAAGACGGGGAGGAGGGATTTCAGAAACTCAACACGCGCCAGCTGCTCTTGCCGGTGCTGCCGCCGCGCTGGCCCCAGCCTTCGCTGAGGTTTTCCCCGCCTTGCGCGGGGGTGATCTGGTAGCCGGGAAGCCCGTTTTTGGGCTGAACCTCGATGCTCTTGGTCTCACCGCCTACCCGCAACTCGTCCACGCGCGCCAGCGCGTCTTCGTGGGTGATGCGTTCAACCCGGGAGCTGGGTCTGCCGGGCGCCTCGTCGGTGGCGGCGGGCGGCGTTTGTGCATGCGCTGCACTGGCCAGCAAGGCGACACAGGCCCACAAGGGCAGGCGCGGGACGGCGGTGAAAAATGCGTTCATGCCCCATTGTAGGCAAGCGGCGTGGCGCGGCACGCCTGCCTTTGCCGGGCCCGGGCCAGATTCCCCCACAATCGGGCCATGTCTGAAGAAATTTCACCGCCCAAAACCCTGTTGCTGGTCGACGGCTCCAGTTATCTCTACCGCGCGTTCTTTGCCGGTGGCGAAAACCTGAGCACGACCTTGGCCGACGGCACGGTACAAAAGACCGGCGCCATCCGCATCATGATCAACATGATGCAAAAACTGCTCAAGGACTACCCCAGCGCCTACGCCGCCTGTGTGTTCGACGCCAAAGGGCCGACCTTCCGCGACGATATCTACCCGGCCTACAAAGAACAGCGCAGCCCCATGCCCGACGATTTGCGTTCGCAGATCGCACCGATCCACGAAGTGGTGAAGCTGATGGGCTGGCCGGTGCTCGATGTGCCGGGGGTGGAAGCCGACGACGTGATCGGCACCCTGGCCGTTGCCGCTGCCCAGCAAGGCATGGAAGTGATCGTGTCCAGCGGCGACAAGGATTTGGCGCAACTGGTGAACGAGCACATCACCATCATCGACACGATGAGCGGCAAGCGGCGCGACTTGGCGGGCGTGTTGGCCGAATTCGGTGTGCCCGCCAGTTTGATGGTGGATTACCAGATTCTGGTGGGCGACCAGGTCGACAACGTGCCCGGCGTGCACAAGGTGGGCCCCAAGACCGCCGTCAAATGGCTCACCGAATACGGCTCGCTGCAGGCGATCGTGGACAACGCGGCCAACATCAAGGGCGCCGTGGGCGAGAACCTGCGCCAGGCGCTGGACTGGCTGCCCACTGGGCGCCAGCTGCTCACCATCAAGACCGATTGCGATTTGAACGGCTGGGTGCCCGACCTGCCCTCGCTGGAGGCCATTCGCATGGGCGAGCCCTTGAGCGAGCCGCTGCGCGTTTTCTACGAAACCTATGGTTTCAAAGGGCTTGCCAAAGCGGTCGGTGCTACAGCCGCACCCGTGCCGACGGCGGCCAAGGCCGGCAGCGCCGCCGTACCGGGCTTGTTTGACGAGGCTGCGCCCGATGCCCCGAGCGCGGCATCCAACATGGCTTACGACACCGTGCTCACCTGGGATGCATTCAACACCTGGCTGCAACGGGTGGAGGCGGCCGAACTGGTGGCTGTGGACACCGAAACCACCTCGTTGGACGAGATGCTGGCGCAGATCGTGGGCATCAGCTTCAGCGTGAAGCCGGGCGAAGCGGCTTACATCCCCTTGGCCCACAACGGACCGGATGCGCCCGAGCAGCTGCCGCTGGACGAGGTGCTCGCCCAGCTCAAACCGTGGCTGGAGAACCCGCAAAAACACAAGCTGGGCCAGCACATCAAATACGACCGCCATGTGTTCGCCAACCACGGCATCGAAGTGCAAGGTTATGTGCACGACACCATGCTGCAAAGCTACGTGCTCGAAGTGCACAAGCCCCACGGGCTGGCGAGTCTGGCCGAGCGGCACCTGGGGCGCAGCGGCATCAGCTACCAGGATTTGTGCGGCAAGGGCGCGCACCAGATTCCTTTTGCCCAGGTCGACGTGGCCAAGGCGGCCGAATATTCGTGCGAAGACAGCGACCAGACGCTGGACGTGCACCTGGCGCTCTGGCCGCAGTTGCAGGCCGATGAAAAACTGCGCTTCATCTACGAGCTGGAAATCGCCAGCAGCGAGGCGCTCTACCGCATCGAGCGCAACGGTGTGTTGATCGACGCGCCCACGCTGGCCAAACAAAGCCACGAAATCGGCCAACGCATCCACGCGCTGGAGCAAGAGGCTTACGAAATCGCTGGTCAGCCGTTCAATCTGGCCAGCCCGAAACAGCTGGGCGAAATATTTTTCGACAAGCTGGGCTTGCCCGTCGTCAAGAAGACCGCCACCGGCGCGCGCAGCACCGACGAAGAGGTGCTGGAAAAGCTGGCCGAAGACTATCCGCTGCCGGCCAAAATCCTGGAGCACCGTGGCCTGGCCAAGCTCAAAGGGACCTACACCGACAAGCTGGCCCAGCTCGCTCACCCCCGCACCGGACGGGTACACACCCACTACGCGCAGGCGGTGGCGGTGACCGGGCGGCTGTCCAGCAACGATCCCAACCTGCAGAACATTCCGATCCGCACGCCCGAAGGGCGCCGTGTGCGCGAAGCCTTTGTGGCGCCCGCCGGCAGCGTGATCGCCAGCGCCGACTATTCGCAGATCGAGCTGCGCATCATGGCCCACATCAGTGGTGACGAAGCCTTGTTGCGGGCGTTCACCGCCGGTGAAGACGTGCACCGGGCCACGGCGGCCGAGGTGTTTGGCGTGGAGTTGGGCCAGGTGAGCGTGGACCAACGCCGCTCCGCCAAGGTGATCAACTTTGGTTTGATTTATGGCATGGGCGCTTTTGGTCTGGCCAAGTCGCTGGGCATCGACAACACGGCGGCCAAAAACTACATCACGCGTTACTTCGACCGCTTCGCAGGGGTGAAGAAATACATGGACGATACGCGTGCCATGGCGAAAGAAAAAGGTTACGTCGAAACCGTGTTTGGCCGGCGCCTGCAACTGCCCGGCATCCAGAACGAGAAGGGCGCCAAGCTCGCCGCCCTGGAACGCGCCGCCATCAACGCGCCCATGCAAGGCACGGCCGCCGATCTGATCAAGCTCAGCATGGTCGCCGTGCAGAATGCGCTGGACGAGCAGCAGCGGGGCACCAAGATGATCATGCAGGTGCACGACGAACTGGTGTTCGAAGTGCCCGAGGCCGAGGTGGATTGGCTGAAGCTCGAAGTTCCGCGCCTGATGGCCGGCGTGGCCGATCTCAAAGTGCCCTTGCTGGCCGAGGTCGGGGTCGGGCCGAACTGGGACAAGGCGCATTGAAGCGGTAAACCCCCACTGGGCTTGGGGCCCGGGCGGGTTTGTGCAGAACTTTGTGTATCGGTCAGAATCCGATGGCTTTTCAACCAGCTGGAGACGGAACATGCTCAACGACGACCTTGTACAAGACCTTGGCGCTTTGTTGCCCGGCCAATCGGGCGCAGCAGGCGCTACCCGGCGCACCGCGCTCAAAGCCGCGCTGGGCGTGGGCTATGCGGCGGCGGCCCTGCCCATCATGGCGCAGACGGCGATCAGAACGCCCGCCGATGGCCTCACCGTGGGCGAGGTCACGATCGACGTGAACGGCTTCAAGATGCCGGCCTACCGCGCCGCACCAGCGGGCAAGACCGGTCTGCCGGTGGTGCTGGTCTTGTCGGAGATTTTTGGTGTGCACGAGCACATTGCCGACGTCGCGCGCCGCTTTGCCCACCAGGGTTATCTGGCGATCGCGCCCGAGCTGTTCGTGCGCCAGGGCGACGCCCAGGGCTACGGTGAAGTCGCCAAATTGATCGCCGAGGTGGTTTCCAAGGTGCCCGATGCCCAGGTGATGGGCGACCTCGACGCCACCGTGAAATGGGCCGCAGCCAACGGCGGTGACACCACCAGGCTGGGCATCACCGGGTTTTGCTGGGGTGGGCGCCATGTCTGGCTGTACGCGGCACACAACCCGGCCATCAAGGCGGGTGTGGCCTGGTACGGTCGCCTGGTGGGGCAAGCCAGCGAACTCAACCCCAAGCACCCGGTGGACGTGGCTGCGGGCTTGCACGGCCCGGTGCTGGGTCTGTACGGCGGCGCCGACAGCGGCATCCCGCAGGACACGGTTGATAAGATGAAGGCTGTGCTGGCCTCGGGCCCTGCGGCGGCAAAAGCCTCGAGCTTCGTGGTTTACCCCGAAGCGCCACATGCCTTCCATGCCGACTACCGGCCCAGCTTCCGCAAGGAAGCGGCCGAAGACGGCTGGAAGCGGGCGCTGGCCTGGTTCAAGCAAAATGGTGTGGCTTAAAGCCAGTTATCCCCGCCAAAGAGGGCCGCAGCAGCGGCCCTTTTTTGTGAACCCCTGAAACCGGCCCCGGTGGCCCTGAAACCTTGCTCTTGAAGAACACGTTCGAAACATGACCCTGATTGCGATTCTGATCGGAACCATAGGCGCGGGCGTCGGCAGTGTCTGGCTGGCCGCCTTGCTGAGCTTTGCCATGCTGGCACGCTACACCCAGCATATGCTCAGTCTGGCAGCGGGTGCGCTGCTGGCCACGGCCTTCATGCATTTGTTGCCCGAGGCCTTCGAGGGCCAGGTGGCGGCGCACGAGCTGTTTGCCACGCTGTTGGCGGGTCTGGTGTTTTTCTTTTTGCTGGACAAAGCCGAGTTGTGGCACCACGGCCATGAACACCACCAGGAACCCCATGACCACAGCCAGGGGCACGGCCACGCGCACCATCACCACCACCACGAAAAGACCTCGGGCGGCTGGGCGGTGATCGCGGGCGACAGCGTGCACGCCTTTGGCGACGGCATTCTGATCGCATCGGCTTTTCTGGCGGATATGCGTCTGGGCGTGGTGGCGGCGTTGGCGGTGCTGGCGCACGAGGTGCCGCACCACATGGGCGATCTGATCGTGTTGCGCCAGACCTCGGGCACACAGCGCACCGCCTTGCTCAAGGTGTCGCTGGCGGGCACGGTGACCGCGATCGGTGGTTTGCTGGGCTATTGGCTGTTGTCCAGTCTGGAGGGCTATCTGCCGTATTTCCTGGTGATCGCCTCCAGCAGTTTTGTCTACGTGGCCCTGGCCGATTTGATCCCGCAGTTGCAAAAGCGGCTGGGCCTGCGCGAAACCGCCACCCAGGTGGCTTGGCTGGCGCTGGGCATAGGCGGGGTCACTTTGGTGAGCGGCCTGGCCCACTGGCACTGAGCCGCCCTCCTGTGCATCCATAAAAAAGGGGAGCCCGTGGGCTCCCCTTTTTCTTAGACCGTTGACGCGGTTTACATCGTGTCGATGAAACTGCGCAGCTTGTCCGAGCGGCTCGGGTGCTTGAGCTTGCGCACCGCCTTGCTTTCGATCTGGCGGATGCGCTCGCGCGTCACGTCGAACTGCTTGCCCACTTCTTCCAGTGTGTGGTCGGTGGACATTTCGATACCGAAGCGCATGCGCAACACCTTGGCTTCGCGTGGCGTGAGGCTGTCGAGGATTTCCTTGACCACGTCGCGCAGGCCGGCTTGCATCGCGGCCTCGATGGGCGCGGTGTTGGCCTGGTCTTCGATGAAGTCGCCCAGGTGCGAATCGTCGTCGTCGCCGATGGGGGTTTCCATCGAGATCGGCTCTTTCGCGATCTTCATGATCTTGCGGATCTTGTCCTCGGGCATCTCCATCTTTTCGGCCAGGATGGACGCATCGGGCTCAAAGCCGAACTCTTGCAAGTGCTGGCGGCTGATGCGGTTCATCTTGTTGATGGTTTCGATCATGTGCACCGGGATGCGGATGGTGCGCGCCTGGTCGGCGATCGAACGCGTGATGGCCTGGCGGATCCACCACGTGGCATAGGTCGAGAACTTGTAGCCGCGGCGGTATTCGAATTTGTCCACCGCCTTCATCAGACCGATGTTGCCTTCCTGGATCAAGTCGAGGAACTGCAGGCCACGGTTGGTGTACTTCTTCGCGATCGAGATCACCAGGCGCAGGTTGGCCTCGATCATCTCTTTCTTGGCGCCGCGCGAGGTGTACTCACCTTCGTTCATGCGCTTGTTGATGTCTTTCAAATGCGTGAGCGGCACCACCACGCTGTTCTGGATGTCGAGCAAGCCTTGCTGCAACTCCTGCACCGGCGGGATGTTGCGTTCCATGATCACGCTCCAGGGCTTGCCTGCAGCCGCTTGCTTGACCACCCACTCCTGGTTCAGCAGGTTGGCCGGAAAGGCAGCGATGAACTTCTCTTGCGGCATGCCGCACTTGTCCACGATGATGCGGCGCAGTTCGCGTTCTTTCTTGCGCACCTCGTCCACCTGGTTGCGCATGGTGCTGCAGAGCTTTTCAATCGTCTTGGCGGTGAAGCGGATCGACATCAGCGTCTCGGTGATGGCTTTCTGTGTCTTCACATAGGTCGGCGTTCCGTAGCCTTCCTTGTCATAGGTTTTGTGCAATTTTTCGAACTGGGCACGCATCTGGTCGAAGCGGTCCAGCGCTTCGCGCTTGAGTTCTTCGAGCTTGCGTGTGAGCGCCTTGGAGCCGCCCTTGCCGTCGTCATCGTCTTCTTCGTCGTACTCGTCGAAGTCTTCTTCGGCCACGTAGTCGTCGGCCTCGTTGGCGTCGGCAAAGCCGTCGACCACGGTGGAGATGACGATCTTGCCTTCGCGGATGTCTTCGGCCAGGACCAGTATCTCGGCGATGGTGGCCGGGCTTTCGCTGATGGCCGCCATCATGTCGTTCAAGCCACCTTCGATGCGCTTGGCAATCTCGATCTCGCCTTCGCGGGTCAGCAGTTCGACTGTGCCCATCTCGCGCATGTACATGCGCACCGGGTCGGTGGTGCGGCCGAACTCGCTGTCCACCGTGGACAAGGCAGCTTCGGCGGCTTCTTCGGCTTCTTCTTCGCTGGAGCCCGAGGGCGCGTTGTCGGTGATGATCAGCGCTTCGGCATCGGGCGTTTGCTCGTACACGGCCACACCCATGTCGTTCAACATGGCGATCACGACCTCCAGGGTCTCGGCGTCGACCAGCTTGTCGGGCAGGTGGTCGTTGATCTCGCCGTGCGTGAGGTAGCCACGCGTCTTGCCCAGTTTGATCAGGGCCTTGATGTGCTCGCGGCGGGTCTTGGCTTCTTCTTCGGACAGGACGGTTTCGTCCAGGCCGAATTCCTTCATCAGCGCGCGTTCTTTCGCCTTGCTGATCTTCATGCGCAGCGGCTTGACCTTTTCCACCACTTGGGTGGTATCGGTGGACTCGACCTCGGGCTCGCCTTCGAGGTCGTCCTCGATGTCGGACATGTCGGTGTCGTCGTCATCGCCGCGGCTCTTGCCTTTGGCGGCGGCTTTGGGCTTGGGACCGCGCTTGGCGCCGGTGGTTTTCGCGGCAGGCTTGGCTGCGGCGGCTTTGACGACGCGGGCCGGTTTCTTGGTGGTGTCCAGTTCGGTGGCTTCGGACGCGGTTTTTGAGGTGGCCGATTTGGCAGCGGGTTTGGCAGGCGTGGTCACAGCGGGCGCTTTCTTTTTGGGTGTGGCAGGGGCTACCGCGTTCGGGCTGGCCTTTTTGGCGACTCTTGGACTGGACACGGCAGGCGTACTGGACTTCTTAGCGGGCATGGATACCTCAAAAAAAACGTCAACTTAGGACCGGCAGAACAGACAAAAAGCGCCAAGAGGCTGCACAAAGCAGCGACCCCGGTGTTTTTGTGGGCACACGACCCGCCTTTCGCCGGAAAGGGCAGGTTGCAAGCTGTTTGGGCGATCATTTGGTGTGCAGTCCTTGCGGAGGGTTCCGTCAGGGCCGGGCTGTGATGCCGTGGAGCCGCTGAGGTGGCCAGGATGTTGATCCATGCGCCCCTGTTCGTGGGGGCTGGGCCGATGCCGGAGGTGCTGCTGTCGCGCTTGCGGTGCAAAAAAGGATTATACCGCCGAGCTGCCGATTCTGTGCTCCAAGGCCTTGCGCTGCGCCTGCAGCTCGCGGTAGCGTTCAATTTGGCCCGGGTCGCTGGCGGCCAGGGCGATGGCCTCGCTTTCCTGGGCTTTGAGGTGTTCGATGCGCAAGCGGGTCATCACCTCACGCACTTCTTCGGCTTCGTTGTCCGACTCGGCGCTGTCCACGACCTGGGCCACCTGGGCGCAGACAAAGGCCTCGTGCTCGTGGCCGCGCAGGGCTTCGCGCAGGGCCGCCCAGGGCTGCACGCCGTGCTCGTGCACCTGTGATTCGAGCCAGGCGAAGACCGGCCCCTGGGGCGCGGGCAGGTGCGCCAGCATGGCGTGGTCGTCGGCGGACAAGGCATCCCAGGCGGACGAATCGGCCAGCAACAGCCCCACGGCGCGGTCGGCCCGGCTGCCGCCGGTGTGGCGCACACCCAGCATGCGTGGCGGCTGTGGTGGGCCTTTTCGCCACTTTGAGTAGCCTTTTTTGCCTTGACCGTTGTCCCAGCTCTGGCTGTTGCCGCTGGGGCGG
>NZ_JBFJMY010000032.1:0-19196 GCF_041633695.1 Hydrogenophaga sp. | reverse complement strand
GTGTCAGCGGCGTGCCCGACGCCAACTACACCCAGGATTCGCCACAGCCTTATGCGTTGCGTGCCATCGCTGGCAGCTCCCGCGTGAGCGGCGCTTTGCAGTCGGCGCCCTGACGCGGGTGCATGGGTTGGCGCCTGCGCGCTGCCTGCCCAGGGGGCGGTGGGCTGGCTCGCCGCCTACTCGCTTTTGGTGCGGGCAGGGCCAGAGCCTCGCCATGACCGACAATCCTGGGCACTGTGCCAACACCTTCCGTGTTGGGCATGCATGCAGGCGACTTCCAAATGACCTCCGCTGAACCTTCCGCCTGGGCCGCTTGTGGCTACGAGCATCTCCGTTGCGACGCCAACGGCCAGTTGTGCCCGACCGATGCGTATTGGCGGGTGTGGTTGCAAAGGCCGGAACTGCAACCGGTGGACGAGTCTTGCGACGCCGAGCGGGCTTTGCACGCCAGTTTGTTGCAGTCGCCCGGGCGCGAAGTGTCCGAACACGAGATCACCGCGCTGCTGGACGCCGACGCCCAGGCCAACTACCGCCTCTTCCTCGGTTTTCGCGATCAACTCAACCAAGCCGGGTCGCTGGAGGCGGCTTACGTCGCGCAGTTCCAGGCCGGTGCGGTGCAGGTGCCGCCCTTGTTTCTGGACCTGGTGGTACAGGCCATCGTGTGCCACGTGCTGCGCGGTGTGGACGACGCCTGGCAATGGCGCGCGGCGGAAATGTTGTTTCGGCGCCAGCAAGTGCAGGTACAGGAGGGACGGGTGCTCGCTGGAGACAGCGAGGTGCTGGATCTGATGCACGAGACGGCGGGCATGGGTGCGGTGGGGCGTTTGCTGCTGCAAAGTGGCGCCGAGTTGCCCACGGTGCAACTGGAAGTGCTGGGCCCGGACAATGGCGCGCGGTATTGGAACAGTCTGCCGGGTGCCGGGCGCTTCAATTTCCTGCTCGACCTGACCCACGAGGTGCAGCGCGAATTGCCACACGGCCTGACGCTGACCATGAACCGGGCGCAGTCGGGTCTGAAGGCGCTGGCGCAGGTGCTGGAAAAATGGCTGCTGCATTTTCTCGGCGTGGTGGTGCACATCCGACCAGAGGCGCGGGTGGAGGACCAGGCTTGGCGCTGGCACCTGGGTCTGGACAAAGAGGCCAGTGCCTTGCTCAACGACTTGTATACCGGTGTGGCGGTGGACCTGGATCGGCAAAAGCGGCTGATCAGCCTGTTCAGTCTGCGCTTTGAGAACCCCATGGATGTGCGCGCCGACGTGCGAGGCAAGCCGGTGTACCTGGGTCTGGCGATGGCGGCCAATGGGCAGCTCAAGCTCAAGCCGCAGAACCTGCTGCTCAACCTGCCCTTGATCGGAGCGTCTTAGCCAGACCTCTGGGCGGGTTGTGCGAAGCGGCCGCAGGATCAGCGGGCCAGGGGCAGGTCGATGAAGAACGTGGTTCCCAGTCCGGGTTCACTCTCGGCTCTGACGCTGCCGCCCATGCGCTCCATGGCTTTTCGCACCATGGCCAGACCGATGCCGGTTCCCGAATAGTCTTCGGAGCGGTGCAGGCGCTGGAAGATGGTGAAGATGCGGTCGTGGTACTTCATGTCGAAACCCATGCCGTTGTCGCGCACCGCGATCTGTGCCCGGTCGCCGTCGCTGTTGGCGCTGATGGCGATGCTGGGGGTCTGATCCGGGCGGCTGAACTTGACCGCGTTGTCGATCAGATTGCGCAAAACCATGGCCAGATCCTGGCTGTTGGCCCACACTTTCAGGCCTGTGTGCAAATGGCTTTGCACTTGCACGCCATGGAGGTCGATCACGTTGCGCAAACCGTCGAGCACATTGCTCACGAGCGCTTCGACAACGACGGTGGTCAGCACTTTCTCCTGGCGTTCCATTCGGGAGTAGGCCAGCAGATCGTTGATCAAGGCGGTCATGTGGTTGGTCGCGTGCAGTATGCGCTGGAGGTGTTCCTGTCCTTCCGCGTCGAGCTGATGCTGCTGCTCCTCCACCAGCAAAGCGGCGTAGCCACTGATGCCGCGCAGCGGCGCCTTGAGGTCGTGGGACACCGTATAGGTGAAAGCTTCCAGCTCGGCGTTGGCCTCGCCCAGCCGCTGCACGTTGTCGTCCAGCTCGGCGTGCAGGCGGTCGATTTCGGTGATGTCCACCATCGACACCAGGGCCATGCCATCGTCTTCGTCCAGCTTGGGCAGGGACAAGGTGATCATCAAGTGTGTCGTCGTTCCACTTGCCGAAGGCTGGTGTCGGGGCGCGGTGTACAGCCTGTCGCCACGCCAGAGCGCCTCGATTTCCCTGGTGAAATGTTGCCTGTCCTCGGGTGTTGGAAAAATCACCGACAGGTCCGGTATATCCCGGCCCAGCACCGTGGCGCCGTGCAGGGCCAAGCCCTTTTTGTTCATGTGAACAATGTGCACGGCGTGCAGGCAGTCTTCCACGAATTCGGGGTGCTCTGCAAAGTAGGCCGGGCCATCGGTGACGCCGCTGGCCCGCAGTTCGCGCAACAGGTATTGCACCTCCGACCAGTCTTCTTCTGCCAGGCCGACCGGCGCCGTTTCAAAAATGTGCCGGTACCGCGCTTCGCTCAGCGCCAGTTCCACCGTGCGCCGCTGCACCATGTGTTCCAGTTCGTCGCGCTGTTGCGCCAGCCGCGCCTCGGCTTCTTTGCGCGCACCGATGTCTTCCACGATGGCGTACAGACGCAGCGGATGGCTGTGTGCATCGCGCTGGCAATGCACCGCGATGGCGGCATGGAGCGTTGTACCGTCGCTGCGGATGTAGCGCTTGTCCATGCGGTAGTTGTCGATTTCGCCCGCCAGCACCTTGTTGAACTGCGCCAGGTCGCGCGGCAAATCGTCCGGGTGGGTGATATCGGCCCAGGTCACCTTTTGCAACTGCTCGTTGCTGTAGCCCAGCATCTCACACAGGCGCGCGTTGAACTGCTGCCAGCGCTTGTCTGGGACGGTGATGGCCATGCCCACCAACTCCGAATCGAAGAACTGGCGCAGCATTTCTTCGTTGGTGCGCAGCGCTTGTTCGGCCAATCTGCGCTCGGTGATTTCAAAGGTGGTGCCCGCCATATAGGTGGCTTGGCCGGATGCGTCCCACACCGCCTGCCCTTGCGTCAGGAACCAGCGCACGCGTCCTTGGGCGTCGTGGACCCGGAAATCCACCGAATAGGGCTCCCGCTCACGCCAGTGGCGGCGCAAAGCTTCGCGCCAGCGCGGGCGGTCTTCTTCGAACATCAAGGCTTCGAGAGCGCTGACCGCTTCGGCCGGGGTGGGAGGGACCAAGCCCAGGTGCAGCCAGAAACTGTCCACCGGGAAATTGATGCCTTTGCCGACGATGTCCCAGTCCCACACCTGGCCAAAAGACGCGGCCAAGCGAAAGCGCTGTTCGCTGGCGCGCAGAGCCTCTTCGGTGCGGCGGCGTTCGGTGATGTTGCGGCTGATCACCAAGGCGGTGGGTTCGGCGTCACCCAAGGGGGGTTCGAGCACCACCAGCGACTCCCAATTTTGCATGCCATCGGGGCCAGGCAGTTCGAGCTCCAGCCTTTCGGTCTGCCCACTTGAAAACACCCGCCGCAAGCTGTTCGTCAGCGTGGCCACGCCTTCGGCAGACATACCTAGGTCGGTGTCGGTCTTGCCGATAAAGTCGCGCGGCATGAGGCCGGTGGCGCCCAGCACCGCTGGATTGGCATAGACGTGGCGGCCGGTTTGGTCATAGCGCACCACCATGTCGGGCAAATTGCCCGCCAGCGTTCGCAGTTGCTGCTCGCTGTGTGCCAGCTTGTAGTGGCTGCGCGACAGCGCGCTCAGCGAGCGGGCGAAGCGCCAGCCACCAAAGCCCATGCCTGCGGCCAGCAACAACGAAATCCCCACCAGATAGGGCAGCGATGCCGTCCATTCGGCCAACACGGCCTGGGTGGCCATGCCGTGGCCGATAACCAGTCCGTCCGCTGCGCCTTCCAGGCGTTGGTAGGCGACGACGCGCCGGCGCCCATCGATCTGGGTCACGTCGTCGAAGCTGCCCATTGGCGCTCGCTGCAGGGCCTGGGCCAGCGGTCCTCGCACCCGTTTGCCTATTTCCGATTCGACCAAGGGCACCCGCGCCAGCACCGTGAGGCTGCCATCGGGCTCCAGTCGGAACAGGGCCACACCGCTGCCGCGCTGTGGCCGGTCGGCCTCGTAGCGGCGCAACAGGGCCTGGTGGGTCAGGTCTACCGCATAACCCGCCACGCCAGCCGCGTTGCTGCCGGTTGACCAGACCAGTGGGATATACCGGGCCGAGGGTGGACCCTGCGTATCACCAATCTGCCAATGCTCGGATTGCGCGGAAGGCAAGGCATGGGTGTGGGGTGGGCGCTCATCGCTCGGTGCGTGCGGGTCGATGACGCGGCCCTGGGCATCCAGAGCGTGCAAATCAAAAGGAAGAGGGAGTGCCGCCAGCAGTTCGGTCCGCCGAAGCGCCTCTCTTTGCAACTCGGCCACCGGTAGCGCGGGCACCTGCCGTCGGGCCGCTTCTGCTTGCGCGATGGCCACTTGCGCCAGCGCGAGCGACTGGCTCAGGTCTTCAGCGAGCCGCGCAACGCGTTGCCCAGCGACGGCGGCCGCGCTGTCCAGATCCCGCTGGCGTTCCAGCCATGCAAAAAACCCGACGCTGCCCAGCAACAGCAAGATGGCTCCGACCGTGACCACCAGCAGCTGGCGCTGCTGGTTCTTGATGGTGGCGGTAGGCAAGCCAAGAGCTCCCGTTGACTGACTTTTCCCGGTGTCCAGGAAGGAAACCGGCGAAGGCAATTCGGGGCCGATGTGCATCTGAGCATCCCCAAGGGAGTGACGGGATTTTCAGTCTAGCAGAGCTCCTGATGCGAAGGTTGGTGATTTGCAGTGAGGCCGTCGATGCGGCTCACATATTGCGGCGGTACTGGCCGCCGACTTCAAACAGAGCGTCGGTGATCTGACCCAGCGAGCAGCAGCGCACCGCTTCCATCAGCACCTCGAAGACGTTGTGGTTCTCGATCACGGCGCGCTGCAGGCGCTGCAGCATGGCCGACGACTCGGCGGCATGGCGCTGGTGGAAGTCGGCCAGGCGTTTCAGTTGCGACTGCTTTTCTTCGTCCGTGGAGCGGGCAAGCTCCAAGGTCTCCATGACCTGGTCGCCGTGCGGGTTGCGGAAGGTGTTGACACCGATGATGGGGTATTCCCCCGTGTGCTTGAGCATCTCGTAGTGCATCGACTCGTCCTGGATCTTGCCGCGCTGGTAGCCGGTCTCCATGGCGCCCAGCACACCGCCGCGTTCGGCGATCTTTTCAAACTCGGCCAGCACCGCCTCTTCCAGCAGCTCGGTCAACTCTTCGATGATGAAGGCGCCCTGGCTGGGGTTTTCGTTTTTGGCCAGGCCCCATTCGCGGTTGATGATGAGCTGGATCGCCATGGCCCGGCGCACCGAATCTTCGGTGGGCGTGGTGATGGCCTCGTCGAAGGCGTTGGTGTGCAGGCTGTTGCAGTTGTCGTAGATCGCGATCAGGGCCTGCAGCGTGGTGCGGATGTCGTTGAACTGGATTTCCTGCGCGTGCAGGCTGCGCCCGCTGGTCTGCACGTGGTATTTCAGTTTCTGGCTGCGTTCGTTGGCGCCGTACTTGTCGCGCATGGCCACGGCCCAGATGCGGCGCGCCACCCGGCCCATCACGGTGTATTCCGGGTCCATGCCGTTGCTGAAGAAGAAGGAGAGGTTGGGCGCGAAGTCGTCGATGTGCATGCCACGCGCCAGATACGCCTCCACAAAGGTGAAGCCGTTGGACAGCGTGAAGGCAAGCTGGCTGATCGGGTTGGCGCCAGCCTCGGCGATGTGGTAGCCCGAGATGGACACCGAATAGAAGTTGCGCACATCGTGGTGCACAAAGTATTCGGCGATGTCGCCCATGACCTTCAGGCTGAACTCGGTCGAGAAGATGCAGGTGTTCTGGCCCTGGTCTTCTTTCAGGATGTCGGCCTGCACGGTGCCGCGCACATTGGCCAGCACCCACTCCTTGATCTTGGCCGCTTCGGTGTCGGTGGGCGCGCGGCCGTTCTCGGTCTGGAATTTCTCCAGGTTCTGGTCGATGGCGGTGTTCATGAACATGGCCAGGATGCTGGGCGCCGGGCCGTTGATCGTCATGGACACGCTGGTGGCGGGGTGGCACAGGTCAAAGCCGCCGTACAACACCTTCATGTCGTCCAGCGTGGCGATGGACACGCCCGAGTTGCCGACCTTGCCGTAGATGTCCGGACGCGGGTCGGGGTCGTTGCCATAGAGCGTGACCGAGTCGAAGGCGGTGGACAGGCGCTTGGCGGGCGTGCCCGAGGAGAGCAGCTTGAAGCGGCGGTTGGTGCGGAACGGATCGCCTTCGCCAGCGAACATGCGGGTCGGGTCTTCGCCCTCGCGCTTGAAGGCGAAGGTGCCGCCGGTATAGGGGAAGCTGCCGGGCACGTTGTCCAGCATCAGCCACTTCAGGATTTCGCCGTGGTCCTCAAACTGCGGCAGCGCGACCTTGCGGATGGCGGTGCCCGACAGGCTTTTGGTGGTCAGGGCGGTGCGGATTTCCTTGTCGCGGATCTTCACCACGTATTCGTCGCCGGCATAGGCCTTTTGCATGTCGGGCCACTGGGTCAGCAGCTTGCGCGCACCGGGGTCCTGGTCGAGTTCACGCACCTGGGCCAGGTCGATCACGGCTTCGGCGGCGCGCGAGCGATCGGGTTTCTCCACACGCAGCATGGCGGCGCTGGCCTGGAGCTGCTGGATCTCGCGCGCCAACCGGGCTTGTTCGCGCGCACGCTTCTTGTAGCCCCGCACGGTCTCGCTGATTTCGGCCAGGTAGCGGGTGCGTGCAGCGGGCACCACCGGGGTCTGGTTGGTGCTGTGGCGCACTTGTACGCGCGGCAGCTTGCCCTCGGTCAATGGCAGACCCAGGCTCTCCAGGCGGGGCTTGAGCGCCTGGTACAGCGCGGTCACGCCGTCGTCGTTGAAGCGCGCCGCCATGGTGCCAAACACCGGCATGGTGTCGGGCATCACGGTAAAGGCTTCGCGGTTGCGCTGCACCTGTTTGGCCACGTCGCGCAGCGCATCGGCGGCGCCTTTGCGGTCGAATTTGTTGATGGCCACGAACTCGGCGAAGTCGAGCATGTCGATCTTCTCCAGCTGGCTGGCCGCGCCGAATTCGGGCGTCATCACGTACATGGGCACGTCCACATGCGGCACGATGGCCGCGTCGCCCTGGCCTATGCCCGAGGTCTCGACCACGATCAGGTCAAAGCCGGACACCTTGCAAGCGGCGATCACGTCGGGCAGGGCGGCGCTGATTTCGCTGCCGAAATCGCGGGTGGCCAGGCTGCGCATGAACACGCGCTGGCCTTGCTGCCAGGGGTTGATCGCATTCATGCGGATGCGGTCGCCCAACAGGGCGCCGCCGCTCTTGCGCCGCGATGGGTCGATGGAAATGACGGCCACGCGCAAGCTGTCGTCCTGGTCCAGGCGCAGGCGGCGCACCAGTTCGTCGGTCAGGCTGGATTTGCCCGCACCGCCGGTACCGGTGATGCCCACCACGGGCACCTTTTTGTCGGCGGCTGCGCTGCGGATGGCTTGCACCAGGTCGGCATCCGCCCGCTGATTTTCCAGCGCGGTGATGAGCTGGGCCAGCGCCCGCCAGTGCATTTCGCCATGGCCCTGTATGGCCTCGATGGCTTGCGGTGCGTAGCCGGTGACGTCCTTGTCGCAGCGCATCACCATCTCGCCGATCATGCCGGCCAGGCCCATCTTTTGCCCGTCTTCCGGGCTGTAGATGCGGGTGACGCCATAGGCCTGCAGTTCGCGGATTTCGCTGGGCACGATCACCCCACCACCGCCGCCAAACACCTGCACGTGTTCGCCACCGCGCGATTTCAGCAGATCGACCATGTACTTGAAGTACTCCACGTGGCCGCCCTGGTAGGAGCTGATGGCGATGCCCTGGGCGTCTTCTTGCAGCGCGGCGGTGACCACTTCGTCCACCGACCGGTTGTGTCCCAGGTGGATGACTTCGGCACCCATGCCTTGCAGGATGCGCCGCATGATGTTGATGGCCGCGTCGTGGCCGTCGAACAGGCTGGCGGCGGTGACGAAGCGCACCTTGTGTGTGGGCCGGTAGTTGGCCAGGGATTGGTATTCGGCGCTGAGGTCGGTCATGTGGTGTCTCGGGGTTTCGTGGGTGTTCGGGGTTCAGCCAATGCGCAGGCCAGCCAGGCTGGGATCTTCTGGCGGGTAGCGCAGATCCAGGGCTTTGAGGGTGTCGCGCACGGTGGTGGCGATCATCAGGTTGCGGTGGGTTTTGGAGTTCGCGGGCACCACGTTCCAGGGTGCCCAGGGTGTGCTGGTGGCATTGAGCAAGGCCTCGTAGGCCGCTTGGTAGGCGTCCCATTGCTGGCGCACCTCCAGATCGCCGTGGCTGAACTTCCAGTGTTTGGTCGGATCGTCCACGCGCGCCTGCAGGCGTGCGCGTTGTTCGTCAAAACCGATGTGCAGCATGAACTTGAGCACCACGGTACCGGTCTCTGCCAGCATCTGCTCGAAGGCGTTGATCTGGGCGTAGCGCTGCTCGGTTTGTTCCGGCGTGATCCAGTTGTTGACCACGGGGACCAGCACATCTTCGTAGTGGCTGCGGTTGAACACCGTGATGTCGCCGGCGCCCGGTACCGCTTTGTGGATGCGCCATAGGTAGTCGTGGGCGCGCTCGTCTTCGGTCGGCGCTTTCCACCCGATGGTGTGCACACCCAGCGGGCTGGTCTGGCTGAAGACACCGCGAACGGTGCCGTCTTTGCCCGACGTATCGGTGCCTTGCAGAACGACCAGCAGTTTGTAGCGGCGGTCCGCAAAAAACAGTTCCTGCAAGCCGTCGAGCTCCTGGGCCAAGGCCAGCACGCGGGCTTGATCGTCCGATTTGCTCCCAGCCGACCAGGGCTTCTGGCTCGGATCGAAATTTTTCAGCTGGACCGGTTTGGCCTTCTTGTCCTGTTCGCCCGGTGAACGTGGCGCCACCTGCCAGTCTCGCAGCGGGCTGCCTTTGGACGCCAGCAGCGCCTGCGCGGGATAGGGCAATGGATGAGCGGACTTGCTGGGCATGTGGCGTTTCGGTGACGGGCTGATCGGACCACGTGGGGCATCACGGGTCTGTCGTCACAGTCTCGATCGTGGATGCGCGTGATTTTGATTGACGTTTACGTAAACGTCAATTGCATGATAGCGCAGCACGGGCTTGCGCACCATGGGGACGACCCGTGGGCGCAGCGAAAATTTCAGCGGCTTTTTTTAGCGAACCACATGCCGGCCAGCATCGCCGGCAAGAAGGCGGCCATGCCCCAGGAGCCCGAGAGCGCGCTGGCCAGCGCCGGCCCAGGGCAATAACCCGACAGCCCCCAGCCGATGCCGAACACCACCGCACCCAACACCAAGGGCCGGTCTATCTGTTGTTGATCGGGCAGCTCAAAGCGACGGGCCAGCCAAGGGCTTCGACCTTGTTGTGGGCCGGTGGTGGCAAAGGCAAACCACGTTACGGCGACGGCACCCGCCATCACAAAACCCAACGACGGGTCCCAGTCGCCAGGGAAGCTACCGACTTGTATGGCGGAGACCAGGGCGGCGATATCCAGAAACCCCAATACCTTGGCGGGCTGTGTCATGCCCGAAACGACCAGACCCAGAGCGAACAGGGCACCGGCGGCGCACGCCACTGCGGCGGTCAACCAGGGGCGGCTGGCAGGAGAAGAAAAGGCGGTGTTGGTGTTTGACATAAGGGCTTTCAGCGGCCCAGGGGCAGCCATTGGGAAACAAAAACCGTGGCCATGGCGCTGCCCATGAATAGCAGCACCGCCACCAACGAGCGTTTGGAGCGCCGCCCCAGGCCGCACACGCCATGGCCGCTGGTGCAGCCAGAGCCTCGCACCGTGCCATAGCCGACCAGCAAGCCCGCCAGCACCATCAGCCACAGCGGTTGGGGTTCGGGCTGGGGAATGCCCAGAAGCGCCGAGAAGATGGCGCCCCCGCCAATCAGGCCGACCAGGAAGGCGCGCCGCCAGGCCGCGTCGCCTTTCGGGCCGAGCAGAGCCGAGCTGACGATGCCGCTGATACCGGTGACGCGCCCCAGTGAGGCCAGAACCAGCCAGCTGGCGAGTCCGATCAGAACGCCTCCGATGGCGGACTGTAGGTAGGGATGTAGTGTGTTCATGTGGACAAGTCCTTGTGGTGTCGCTAATATACCCCATGGGGTATAAATCAAGGCGAATGCAAGGCCATTGCATACCCCTATCCCTTTCTAAGTTTGACCGTTCTCTCCTACAAGAAGGCCCCATGAGCACTGTGCAAGATCCCAAGCGCAAACGCGCATTGTTGATGCGCCTGCGGCGCGTCGAAGGCCAGGTGCGCGGCATTCAGCGTCTGATCGAGGCCGATACCGATTGTGAAAAAGTGGCCCAGCAGCTGGCCGCCGCTCGCAAAGCCCTGGACAAGAGCTTCTTCGTCCTGGTGGGCTGCGTCATTGCACAAGGCGACGTTCCGGCCGACGATGTGGCGGATCTGTTGTCACGATTTTCCTGAAACCTCCGGAGCCCAGCATGAACCCCATACAGTTGTTCGACCCGACCTCCAGCACCTATACCTACGTGCTGTTCGATCAAGTCACACGCGAAGCGCTCATCATCGACCCGGTGGACGAGCAGATCGAGCGCGATCTGGCCACGCTGCGCGAATACGGTTTGAAACTGGTCTGGACCATAGAGACGCACGCCCATGCCGACCACATCACCAGCGCCGGCAAGCTGGCCGAACTGGCGGGCGCCAAGACAGCCGCGCCGGTGGGTTGCGGCATCGGCACCGCTTCGGTGCAGCTCGAACACGGCGGCACTTTGCAGTTTGGTGGCGAAGTTCTGAGCGCTTTGCATACCCCTGGGCACACCGCTGGCAGCATGAGTTTTCTGTGGCGCAACCATGTTTTTACCGGGGACACGCTGCTGATCAACGGTTGCGGGCGGACCGATTTTCAGTCGGGCAGCGCACAAGACCTGTACCACAGCCTGACCCAGATCTTGTTCAAACTGCCTGCGGACACCACCGTCTGGCCAGGACACGACTACCAGGGAAGAAGCCATTCGAGCATCGGCCAGGAAATCGCCACCAACCCGCGCATCGCAGGCAAAAGCGAAGCAGAGTTCATTGCCATCATGGACGCGCTGCATCTGCCCCGACCCCGTCGCATCGACGAAGCCGTGCCGGCCAATCTCACCTCGGGCATCCGGCACGATGTGGACGGCGCGCAATTGATGCAGGCCCGGCCCGGCCAGCCGGGCTATGCCGGCGACGTGTCGCCGCAGCTGGCCTGGCAGTGGGTACAGTCGGGCGAGGCGGTTTTGATCGATGTGCGCAGCGACGCCGAACGCGAGTGGGTGGGCTTCGTGCCCGGCGCGGTGGCGGTGGCCTGGAAGCAGTGGCCAGGCATGGCCTTGAATGCCGGATTTGACGCCGCGGTTCAGGCGGCGGCGAGCGGCAAAAAGCTGGTGATGTTGTGCCGCAGCGGTGTGCGCTCGGTCGCCGCAGCCAAGCGGGCGACGGAGCTGGGGCTGGAGGCGTACAACATTCTGGAGGGCTTTGAGGGCGATCCGGATGGGCAGGCGCACCGCGGTGGTCGAGGTGGTTGGCGTTTTCACGGACTGCCCTGGCGGCAAAACTGAGGGCTTCTCCGGGGGTGTCAAGCCAGCGGCCCATGCGCCGCCCATCGGCTCAACAGACCAAAACTTGAGAAGAAAGATTTCTTACCCCTGTCAAATCTGACAGGGTTCGTGCGTTTATTCACAGATTTCTTTTTTCAATGGGAATTTCTTTCTTAACAGGAGATTTCCATGGAAGCTCTCAAAGTCCACCCCGCCGAAACAAATGCTCACGTCGCCCAGCCTCGCCAGTCTCACAAAAATCCTCCGCTGTTGGCCGCGCTGGAGCAGCGTCTGGAGCGGGATTTTTATCCCCGCTGGAAGGGTCTTTGGAACGAGCGCTTTGTGGTCCAAGGGGCGCGCCCCGGTCCGAACGCGGTCAGATTGGACGGCAACGACTATCTGGCGGTGAGCGGCCACCCCGATATCGTGTCGGCCCAGGTCAAGGCACTGACCATGCCCAGCAACTACGTGGTGCAGTCCAGCGTGTTTCTGCTGGATGAGCATCCCACGAGGAACCTGGAGTTGGCTTTGGCGCAGTGGGTGGGCAAAGAAGACGGGTTTGTCTGCCAGTCCGGCTATGCCGCCAACGTGGGTCTGATACAGACCATCGCGAATGCAGATACGCCGATTTATCTCGACTCCATGGCCCATGCATCGCTGTGGGAAGGTGCACACGCCGCTCGTGCTCCGGCGCACGCCTTCAGGCACAACGAGCCAGGCCAGTTGGCGCGCATGATCGCCCGCCACGGCCCGGGACTGGTGATCGTGGATTCGGTCTACAGCACCACCGGGGCCATGTGCCGCTTGGAGGAAATTCTTGACGTGGTGGAAAGCCAGGGTTGCATGATCCTGGTCGACGAATCCCATTCACTCGGAACCCATGGTCCACAGGGTGCTGGGCTGTGTGCGGCACTGGGTGTCACGGACCGTGTTCACTTCATCACCGCCAGTCTGGCCAAAGCCGTTGCTGGACGGGCCGGATTCTTCACCGCACCGGCGAGTTTGCGCTACCACATCCTGACGTCCAGCTTCCCGAACATCTTCAGTTCTTGTCTCTTGCCGCACGAAGCCGTTGCATTGCATGCGACGGTCAAAGTGTTGCAGGCATCCGATGCAGCGCGCACCCGGCTACATGCCATCACCCGGCAAATGAGGGGTGCTTTGACCGAGATGGGCTACCCGATCCACCAAGGGTCCGAGCAAATCATTGCGCTGGAGGCTGGACCGGAGCCCGAGACGGTTCGGCTACGCGACGAGTTGGACGCAAGAGGCGTGTTCAGCGCCATGTTCTGCGCCCCTGCAACGAGCAAGAACCGCTCGCTGGCCCGGCTGACCCTGCACGCGGCCTTGACCGAAACCGAGCTCGGTCATGTGATCGAGGTGGCCAGGGAGATCGCGCCGCTGGTCAAGCCATGGGACTGGCCCATTGCCCGCCGAGCGCGGGTTCAAGCTCAGGCATCCTGAATGTTGCGTTGTTCGTGCGCTTCCAGGAAGTTGCGGAACGCATAAATCGGCAACGGCAGATCAGCGGGTTCCAGTGCGAAGACGGCTGCGATGAGCAAGCCGTCATCGCCGATCGGAAACGTCGGTGCGGTTCGCACTGCTCCGCTCAGACCCAACTGCTGGTGCAGTTCGACGGCAGGCAAGACCTTACCGGCTGCCACCGCGCGCACCACATCAAAGCCCATACCGGCCGAACTGGCGAGCTCCGCCAGATCGTTCAGCATCTCGGTGGATTCCAGTTGCATCCATTCGCAGCGCCCTTGCGCATCCAGACCGAGCAGACCAAAGGGTTCGTCCAGCACCACGTATTCGACCCAATGCTTGGTGGCGTGGTTCAACAAGGATCGAGCCACCGACGGAATTTGCAGCATCGATTGTTGAATCGGTCGCAGCGCTGCACGCCACAAGGTGTTGAGGCGCGGATGCGCCGCAAAGGCCAGTTTGTTGAGGGCGCTCAGCAGCCGTTCGGTGATGTCGGTGGTCTGTTTGGGGATGAACTGATCGATCAAGCCGTTGTT
The DNA here is from genome assembly GCF_041633695.1 of Hydrogenophaga sp. Classification (GTDB taxonomy): domain Bacteria; phylum Pseudomonadota; class Gammaproteobacteria; order Burkholderiales; family Burkholderiaceae_C; genus Hydrogenophaga. The sequence goes on along the minus strand of NZ_JBFJMY010000032.1, from coordinate 5,459 downwards.
GAACGCCTGTATGGCGATTTGCTCGTCCGCCTGCCCGGTCAGCAAAACGCGGGAGCCCGGCCAGTCCAGCAAGGTGTTGAGCACCATCAGGCCGTTGGTACCCGGCATGGCGTAGTCGACGACGCAGGTCTGGGCCAGTTGGTAGCGCGACGGGTTGTTGGCCCAATACCGCAGCACCTGCGGAATCAGCGCATGCCCTTGTTTTTTGCGTTCGATCATTTGCAGCTGGAGGCCGGCATCGGCCTCCCAGCGCGCTGGTTCCAGGCGCATGCGTTCGGAGAAAACGGCCGGACGCGAGAACAGCTCGACTTGCCACTCGGCCGGCATGACCATGCCCAGCATGTCCAGGTAGTCCGAGTCGTCATCCAGAAACAGGATGCTGCCTGGCCGATGGAAAAGAGAGAGCTTGAGTGCCATGAAAGGGTTCAGATCGAAGTGTGAGGAGTCATGGGATGCGCGCCACTGAGAGGGAGGTCGATCATGAAGACCGCTCCCAAGCCCGGTTCGGAATGCACGCTGAGTTGGCCATGAGCGGCTTCAACCACGTTTTTGCAGAAGGTCAGACCGAGTCCGTTGCCAGCACCGGCCTGGGTGGAGAAAAACGGCTCAAAAATGCGCCGTTGTTTGTCGTGTGCAATGCCCAGCCCCTCGTCAGACACTGCAATGCGGCCTTTGCCGCGGTGCAGTCCGATGTCAATGCGCAAATCGCCGGGACTGGGCGCGGTGCTGGCAGACGCCAGTGAATGCAATGCATTCTTCACCAAATTGGACAATACCTGTGCAAATAGCGGTCTTGAGGCCAGGAAACAAAAGTCCTGCAAAAGCACCACCTGCACACACTCGCGCTCGCGGCTGGTGCGATAAGGATAGTTGTTCACCACATCTTGCACCAGTTCGGCTGCGAGAACGGGAGCCGATTCGCTCGGTAGCCGCTGCAGTTGCGCATTGGATATCTGGGTGTCGATCTGCCGGTTCATGCTTTTGACCAAACTTTGCAACCGGTCCGCCAAATCCTCGATTTTTCTGCGTTTGCCCTCGGCGATATCGTTTTTGGCCAGATTGCGCAACACGTCGCTCATCAGATTCACGGTGGCCAACGGAGTTCTCAGTTCGTGGGCCATCACGCCAATGGTGCTCAGGGTATTGAGCAAACGGGTACGGCGCAGATTGGCGCTGGACAGTCCCAGCATCAAACTCATGGACCAAGAGAAAGCGATCACCACCACATTGGTCATGTCCGGGAACGGCAAAGGGATGGCAGCGCTTTGCGGCTGAAACAGGACAAAGAGGAAAAATCCTGTGCCAAGGCCAGCAACGCTCCCGAGTGTGGCCAGCCGCCAGTCGGTGATGTGGTAATAGATCAACAACATGGCCGCCACACTGGCAAGCCATGCGCGATTGCCGTCATTCATCCAATACATCCAACTGAAAAAGACCGGTAACTGAAGCCAGAAGACGACGCCGAAAACCCAAATGCATATCTTGGAGGTCAAGTCCCGGTTGACCGAGTCGAGCAACAACGGCACGCCCAGCAGGGCGACGAAGACCCGAACGTAGATGTTTTCATAGGGTTGCGGTAGGTAAACTCCCCAAATCCAGGCGAAGAGAGCCTGGCCCATCAACGTAAAAGCACCTAACCACTGCAAGCGAGTGCGTGATGGGTGCAAAATGGGTTCCAGCGGCGCGTGTACGACTTCGTCCAGCCACCATTGCCAGATATGCGCTTTGGCGCTGTTGAACCACAACCTGTCCAGAGTCAACATGCTTCCTTTATATATACGCCACCGGCGCTTTCTGGAGGTCCGCAAATGACAGTACCCATTGTCCCTGCAACAAGGTGCAACAAACCATGACCTTGCCTGTTAACTTTGACAGTGTCAGCGTCGACGCAATTTTGGCGGATTGGGTATGCGCGCTGCACGACCAAGGCGTTGAAGCGGTTCTGGTGCTGGGCCCCAGTCCGACGGGCGGTAGCGACGACCGGGACGTGCTGGCGGTGCATCCACCGCGCCTGCTGGGCGCGGCACAGGCGCTGGCCGAGAGTCGAGATTTCGGAGCCAGTTGGCGCGAGAGCGATGCACCGCTGGTGGCATGGCAAGACATCTCCAAGGCTGCTTTTGAGCACACAGGGCGCTGGCGTCGGCTTTGGCTGGCCCATGGCCACCAGACCTTGGTGCGGGTGGCGTTCAGTTTGCCAGCTGGGCGCGCGTTCGAGTGCTTCATGTTCAGTCCACGCACGTTTGCCGACCGTGCGCAGGCCGCTGCACTGGCTTGGTCGGCCTTCAATATCTGGCCCATGCTCAAGCGGGCCATTGCCACGCAGCGCGTCAGTCTGAGCCCGCGCGAGCAGGAAAGCCTCAACCTCGCTTTTGAGGGGCTGACGGCGCGCGAGACCGCCGGACGCATGGACTGTTCGGAGCGCACGGTGAACTACCACCTGGCCAATGCCATGGCCAAGCTCAACACCGACAACAAATTGGCAGCGGTTCAGCGCGCCTGCTGGATTGGCTTGATCTAGGCAACGGGCTGTTCGTGCCTGCTATGTTGCGCTGCGGCAGAACGGGGGCGGCAGCTTGGTCATAATGCGCCCATGACATTTTTGGCTCTGGACGTTGGCAACACCCGCTTGAAGTGGGCCTTGTACGACACGCCCCGTGCGGGATCCCGCTTGCTTGCCCATGGGGCGCAGTTCCTGGAAAACATCGAGAAGCTGGCCGAAGGCGAGTGGAGCAGCTTGTCGTCGCCGGACCACGTCATGGGCTGTATTGTGGCCGGCGACGCGGTCAAGCGCCGGGTCGAGGAGCAACTGGAGCTGTGGGACGTGACACCGAGCTGGGTGGTGTCCAGCAACGCCGAAGCCGGCATGGTCAACGGTTACGACCACCCGGCCCGCCTGGGATCGGACCGCTGGGTGGCCATGATCGGTGCGCGCCAGCGCCTGCTTGCCATGGGGCCCGCCAAACCCTGTGTGGTGGTGATGGTGGGTACGGCCGTGACGGTCGAAGCCATCGATACCGAGGGCCGCTTTCTGGGCGGCATCATCCTGCCGGGGCACGGCATCATGTTGCGCGCCCTGGAATCCGGTACCGCCGGTCTGCACGTGCCCACTGGTGAAGTCTGCAATTTCCCCACCAACACCAGTGACGCCTTGACCAGCGGGGGCACCTTTGCCATCGCCGGGGCGGTGCAGCGCATGGTGGAAAACCTGCAACGCCATTGCGGTGAGGCGCCGGTGTGTTTCATGACCGGTGGCGCGGGCTGGAAGATGGCGCCCAGCATGTCCACCCGCTGCGAACTCGTGGACAGCCTGATCTTTGACGGCTTGCTGGAAGTCGCTGCCCGTCGCCTTGTCAACTGAGTCCGCAGACCCCGCCCTGACACGGCTGTTAGCTGGCCGGGGATTCCCCCCAGGGCAGCATCAGGGTGAGCAGCGTCAGGCGGGCAAATTCGGGTGCGAACTGATCGATGATGAGCTGGGGGTCGGGGCACAACTGGGTGTCGGTGATCACGCCGAATTGCACGCCACCACCGTAGCTCAGTATGGAAATGCCCAGGCCCACACTGCCTGTTTGTGGCACCCAGAACATGGTCTGCTCCAGCATGGCGCCGCAGAACCGCAGCTTGGTCGACGGGCCGGGCACATTGGTCATGACCGCCGTGGTCTTGCGCCCAAACAGGTTGAGCAAGGCGTCTTGCGCCGGTTTGATCATCAGGCCGGCGACCGACAGCATGCCGAAGGCCAGCAGCGGTTGCAGGCTGCCTTTGAGGTTGTTCATGCGCGCGCGGACTTCAAACACCCGCTCGATGGGGTTTTCGCGTCCCACCGGCAGCACCAGAGGAACCAGGCCAAAGCGGTTGCCCAGCTTCCAGGCGTCCTCCAGCGGCCGCAGGTTGATGGGCACCATGGCGCGGATTTCCTGCCCCTCGGTGTGGTCGCCGTGTGCGCGCAGGTAGGCGCCGATGGCGCCGGCCACGCAACTCATCAACACGTCGTTGATCGAGCAGTTGAGCGCCTTGCCCACGGCCTTGATCTCGTCCAGCGGTATCGGTTCGCACCAGGCCACGCGCTTGTGTCGCCCGGGCTGGCCTTTGAGCCGGGTCGGTGAATCGTCGGCCATGAGCGCCAGGGCGGCGATGTCGCTGGCCAACTGGCCACCCATGCGCGCCAGGTCCAGTGTCTGGGCCAAGGTCTGCCCCAGGCTTTTTTGCGGGCTGGCCAACATGGACAGCGATTTGGCCGTGCCGTCGCCCGCTGCCTCCAGCGCGCGCGCGGCCACACCGCCGAGTGGACGGATGAAACTGTCGGCCAGCCAGTCTTGCGCCGACCCCTGGTCGTTCGCGTCGGCCTTGCGCCGGCTGCGCGCTGTCGGCAAAGCGCCGCCATCGACCAGGCTCATCATGACGCTGATGAGCGCAATGCCGTCGGCGATGCAGTGGTGGATGCGGGCAATCAGCGCCGATCCACCCGCGTAGTCTTCGATCAGCTCAAACTGCCACAGTGGGTGTTCACGGTCCAGCGGTTGCATGGCGAGTTCGGCCACCCGCTCTTGCAGCGCCTGCTGTTCGGTGCGCCCGCGCTGCCTCGCGAGCTGGTGGGTCAACACGTGGCGTTCGATGCGGAAATCCGGGTCGTCCAGCCATTGCGCGCCAGCGGCGTCTTCTCGCGCGCACTGCACGAACCGGCGGTAGGGCAGCAGGCGTTCCTGCACCCGCTCGCGCAGGGCCGCCACCGTGATGGTGGGACGCAGTATCCAGACGCCGACGATCATCATCAGGTTGCTGTCGGAGTCCATGCGCAGCCAGGCGGTGTCGACCTTGCTCATGCGCTCGCCGCCCAGCCCCAGCGTTTTGCCCAGTTGACGGGCGGCAGACGGCCGCTTGGGACGGCTTCGGGTTTTGGGTGCGGGCGGGGTCGCCGGTTCGGGCTTCGTGGGGGCGGCTATGCGCTGGACCATGTGATTTCCTTGATCCCAGGAAGGGCGACGGCAAGAGGGTGGGAGCAGAGTACGCCAGTGGGCTGCTGCGTCTATTTTGCAGGCAGTGCAGCCCGTAAGATATGGGACCAGCCCTAATACCGGTACCGCTCTGCATGGGCAGCGGCTGTGCCGCCGGGCGCGCACAACACCACCACAGGAGATTCCGCATGTCCGATTTGAAAACCCGCTTTGAAACCGCCGTGGCGAATTCCAAGAACCTCAGCGAACGGCCCGACAACAGCACCTTGCTGAAGATTTATGGGTTGTACAAGCAGTCCACCACCGGTGACAACACCGACAAGAAACCCGGGTTCGGCGACATGGTGGGGCGCGCCAAGTGGGACGCCTGGAACCAGTGCAAGGGCACAGAGCAGGATGCTGCGATGCAGCAATACATCGACCTGATCGAATCCCTGAGCTAGGGTCCTGGGCCTCAGGGCTCCGGCCTGCTGCTTCAGGCTTTCTTTTTCTTGCGAGCGGCTG